>DATFRK010000428.1:0-22056 GCA_035263325.1 Pyrinomonadaceae bacterium
TCATTCTGACGAACAACGGTTACAAGGTCTTCAACCTGGGCATCAAGCAAACCATTGAGAGCATCCTGCAGGCCTATGATGAGCACGGTGCTGACGCGATTGGCATGAGTGGGCTGCTGGTTAAGTCTACCCTGATCATGAAAGAGAACCTGGAACTGATGAATGAACGCGGCATCAAGGTTCCGGTGGTCCTAGGAGGAGCGGCACTCACTAGACGCTACGTCGAAGAGGATCTGAAGTCACTTTATCAGGGCAAACTTTACTATGCGCGCGACGCTTTTGCCGGCCTTCATACAATGGACAAGTTAGTTGGTGGCAATGGCCAGGTGACTGTCGATCGAGTTGCGCCGCCAGATGGTGAGGTCACTGAAACAGAGGTTGATGTCGAAGACTTGATCGGAGAAGAAGCGAAACTTGGTATTCGCAAGCCGGCCAAGCCACGCGGAGTCGCAAAACTCAGCGGCGACACCACGCATACTACCCGCTCAGACGTACGCACCGACGTGGTGATACCGGAGCTGCCTTTTTACGGTTCGCGCGTGGTGGAGGATATATCGCTGGACGAAGTCTTTGCCTTTGCAAATGAGACGGCACTCTTCAAAGGTCAATGGCAGTTCAAGCAAGGTCGGACGCCAGCTGAGCAGTATGATGCCCTGGTGCGCGACAAGGTCCGGCCTGTTTATGAAGAGCTCAAAGAGAGATGCAAGCAGGAGCGGCTGCTAGCGCCTAAAGTGGTCTATGGTTATTTCCCCTGCCAATCTCAGGAGAACGACCTGATCGTCTATGATGACAAGCACGTCGAGCGATTGCGCTTTACCTTTCCGCGACAACCGCGCGGCAAACATCTGTGCCTGGCCGACTTTTTTGCCTCCACCGATTCTGGGCGACTGGACGTGGTTGCCTTTCATCTAGTGACCGTCGGCCGTCGCGCCAGTGAATATTCCCAGGAACTCTTCAAGTCTGACAATTACGCTGACTACCTGTATTTTCATGGTTTGAGTGTCGAAAGTGCCGAGGCATTGGCGGAGTTATGGCATAAACGCATCAGGGAAGAACTGGGTATTGCAGGTTCCGACGCAGCGCAGCTGTCGAAGTTATTTCATCAACAGTATCAAGGCTCACGCTATAGTTTTGGCTACCCGGCCTGTCCGGATCTAGAGGATCAGGCGAAACTCTTTGAATTATTGGATCCGGCGCGGATTGACGTGGACCTCACTGAAGAGTTTCAGTTGGAGCCAGAGCAGTCAACTTCGGCGATAATCGTTCATCATCCGGAAGCGAAGTACTTTGCGATTGAGTAAGTTGTGGAGTTGCAGTTGAGGACAGCTGAGTCACAAGAAAAACTTGAGACTGAGGACACTATAAATGGTGCAGCCACTGAAGGACTTGACCAGCCGCTAACAACGCTCGATCACTCGGCCCCTCAAGATGCACTGCTAATCCTGCCTGACGAAGAAGAGCTTTCTGCCCTCTCAACTTTCGAACGCTTCGCCTTCCACTTCGCCCGTCGCATGAATCGAGGTACCTGGAAGCGATTCTGGACGTGGTGCCAGAGTGTTTTGGGAGCCGGCTGGATTCATCTTTCCACCTACAACATCATGAATGTCTATGGGCTGGAGCATGTAGAGGCTGCGTCTCGCGAGCGCCCGATTCTGCTGGTTGCCAATCACCGATCATTTTTCGACATGTACACGGTGTCGACGGTGTTGTTCCGGAACACCAGATGGCGCAAGCAGCTGTTCTTTCCTGTACGAGGTCGATTCTTTTATCAGTCGCCACTGGGGATGTTTGTGAATTTGATCATGGGTTGGTGGTCGATGTATCCCCCATTCTTTGCCACCGGCGATAGACCCATTCCGGAGAAGCGAGTCTTTGACAAGTACTCATTTCGGGTGCTCACGGAATTGTGCCGCACAGGTCCGGGCAACATCATTGGCTTTCACCCGGAAGGGACCAGGAACAAGAGTGATGACCCGTATAGCTTCTTGCGGGCCCAACCAGGCGTCGGCAAACTCATTCTGGAGGCCAGGCCACAAGTCGTCCCCGTCTTTATCGCCGGCCTTAATAATGACCTGCCCAGGCAAATTGCCAGGAATTGGAATCGTGAAGATGTAATCAGGATTCATTTTGGGGCGCCGCTGGATCTGTCTGACTTTTTCAACAAGCCCAATCGACTGCGGACCCATAAAGAGATCGCTGATTTTGTCATGCAGAAAATTGGCGCGCTGGGCGAACAAGATCGAGCGTTGCGCAGTAAACAATAAGATGCCATTACCGCTCGTCATTATTAATCCTGAGTCTGCGAGTGGAAGCACTCGCAAAGCATGGCCGCAGCTTGCCAGTGACCTGCGCAGTCACTTTGGCTCTTTCAGCACCAGGTTCACTAGCGCGCCACGCGAGGCAGCGTCGTTGGCCAGCGAGGCTGCACGCAAAGGTGTGAACTTCATCATCGCTTGCGGTGGCGATGGCACCATCTCCGAGGTCGCCAACGGCATACTTGAATCCGGTAAGGATGTGGAACTGGGAATTTTGCCAAGCGGTACTGGTGGCGACTTTCGCCGAAGCCTGGAGATACCGCCGCAGTCGCGCAATGCGGCGCGAATTCTGAGCGCCGGTCGCACACGGCGCATCGATGTCGGTCGCGTCACTTACCTGAACAAGGATGGTACCGTGGCCGAGCGGTTCTTCCTGGGTGTTGCCTCCTGCGGGATGAGCACTCGGGTTATTGAACGGGTAAAAGCAGGTGGTCCCGATTGGCTCCCTAGTAATACGCCCAAATGGTTGAGCGGGCGAATCTCATTCGGCGCGTCGATGCTGCAAACGGCGGCAAAGACAAATGCCACCCGGATCGTGGTCCAACTTGATGATGCTCATGAACGTCACCTGGCTGTTGTCAGTTTCTGTGTGGCTAACGCGCGCTTCTTTGGCGGGGGAATGAAGATCGCGCCGGATGCAAGATTGACTGATGGCAAGTTTGATGTCGTGAGCGTTGGCGATCTGAGTGCCCTGAAGATCATGACCAGTGCGCCACGTGTCTATGCCGGTTCCCATCTCTCGATGCCGGAGGTTAGTCATACTCTGGCGAGGAAAATCCAGTTACGCGCCGCGGAAACGAGTGAGGAGATCAATCTCGAGATCGACGGAGAGCTACCAGGTCGACTGCCGGCGACATTCCAGATGATACCGGCTGCGTTGCGAGTGCGTTGCGGCGCCTGACAGCAGGGAGCAGGCATATGTTCAACTTCGAGCACCGGCGTCAGCCACTCGCTCCGTTCCGCGTTTTTGTTTGGCGAGTTATTAAATCAATCATGTTCGGGTGTGGGCTGATAGCGGTCGCGCTCTCGATCGGGATCTCAGGCTACCACTGGATTGCCGGCTTCAACTGGGTCGACTCTCTGCTCGAAGCTTCGATGATCCTGGGTGGCATGGGGCCAGTGAACCCGCTGGCTGGCGATGGCGCCAAAATTTTTGCGTCCGGCTATGCACTTTTTAGCGGTCTAGTCTTTATCGGGGTCATGGGGATCGTTCTCTCGCCGGCTATCCATCGGATGATTCATAAGTTCCACCTCGAGCAGCACCAGTCAGACGAATAGCAGCCCGCCGCTTGCTCCAGGGCCACCTGGCCAGCCCCTTTTGCGCGGTTTTTCGCAGTCTTTTCGCACCTACCGTGTGATTTTTCTTTCCGAGTTACCGCAAAACTTTTATGATGAACGAAGAAGACATGGACGACCGAAGGGCCAAACCGCGACTAAGCGTCAATCTGGATGCAGTTTGGGACGGCACTGAGGGAAAACATGCCGCCAGAATCACCGATCTTTCCGAGGGCGGGTGTTACATGGACACGGTCGGAGAGGTCATGTCTGGTGAAATAGTTTGCTTTCGCGTCCTGCTGGCTGATGGAGATTGGCTATACTTGGAAGGCGAAGTAAAGCACCACCGTCACAAACTTGGCTTTGGTGTTCAATTTGTCGACCTGAATGACGAGCAACTGGACAAGCTCCGCTGGCTCTTAAAGCTTGCAGAGGAGGCGGGGCCACAAGCGCCAGCCATCCAGGCGCACCTGGTTGAAGAGTGATGTGTACCTACTGGACCGTGCGGACCGTGGGACAAAACCCAATCGTTGTTAAGGAACCTCAGGCAAAATCTGAGGGTCTCGCCCACCTTCATAACAAACCTCTTGAACGCAGAGGGGAATCAAATGTACTCTCGTTGAGATCGATCTTCTTTGGTCCACAGGCGGATCTCCTCCACCAACGACACCTCACGCAGGAACCAGACTAAGAATTCTAGACCGTCAATAACAAGCGTTTGGCGATGTCCATTCACGGCACCTTGCAAACAATGAGTCTGACTGACCTGCTCCAGTTTCTGGCGGCGGGGCGGAAGACTGGTACCCTCAAATTCGACCGTGGGAAGATTAGCAAGCAGGTCTATTTTCAAAACGGACAAATCGTAGGTTCCAAATCAAACGATCCGAAGGAGTATCTGGGTCAAACACTCCTTTACTACGGCAAGCTCAGTGAAGACCAACTGCAACTGGCGCGCGAGGTGCAACGCACTTCTGGCACCAAACTAGGCGAGGTCCTGATCAAGCTTGGATTTCTCAGCGATGACGAAGTCCTGGAGATCCTGAAGATTCGCACGCTTGATGCTATCTACGATCTCTTCCTGTGGAACGAAGGCGAGTTTGAGTTCTATGACAGTGAGACTTTGCCGGATGATTTAATTCGCATCGAAGTGGAACCAACGAATGTAATCATGGAAGGCATTTATCGCATCGATGAGTTGGCCCGCTATCGCACCCTGGTCCCTTCGGATCGCGCCATCCTTGAACTCGGTTCGGGTTGGACCTCGTCACTAAAGATCGGTCGGGAGTTGCGGCAGATTCTCTACTTCGTTGAAAAGCGCATGTCAGTGGCTGAGATTTGTTATCACATGCATGCGTCAGCCTTTCAAGTTTACGGACAGCTCTACGATCTCATTACAAAAGGCTTCGCGCGGGTGGCCGGTGAAGCGAAAGATGCTCCGGCAGTCATCCCCGAGGTGGATGATCTGCCTGAGAGTGTTGCGGAGCTGATTTGGTCGGCAGAAAAACAGCTCGAGCAAGATCCGGAAGCGGCCCTGGTGACGATCCAAAGGGCTTTGCAGGAAGAGCCCAATAACACTGAGGCCCAGACTCTCCTGCAAAAGGTGGAAGAGAAATTCATCAAGCACGTTTACGAGAATGAGTTTCCTCCAAATGCAGTGCCCAAGCTATTAGCTGCTCCAGCGGCGTTATCAGGAACTAAGATTGGTCCCCAGGAAGGCTTTGTGCTGTCGCGCATCAATGGCGATTGGGATGTCCAGTCGATCCTCTCCATTTGTCCGTTTCGCGAGGCAGATTGTCTGCGAATGATCAAGAACTTGTTGAAAGCAGGCGTTATTAGTCTCTCATGACCAGCGCCGTATGCATGGTGCCGCTTGAACTATCCTCTGACTTACCGTATCGTCACCCCAATCTCGTTGCTACCAATCATTCAACCGGAAATCGAGTCCGTACCACTCGATTATCTCGACACGGAGTTGACTCATGTCTACGGAAAACAAAGCGCTGATGACTAGTTGGTTCGAAGAGGTTTGGAACAAAGGCCGCGCTGACGCGATCGAGGAACGGCTGGCGGCGGATGCGGTTATTCACGGCCTGGTTGATGCCCAGGGCAAAACGGTGCACGGCTTGGAGGCATTTCGGGAATTCCACAATCAGTTTCGCGGCGCCTTTCCCGACATGGAGATCCAAGTCGACGATGTCGTCGCCGAGGGAGATCGAGTTGCTGCTCGGTGCACAGTGCGCGGTAAACATTCTGGCGATCATCTGGGATTTGCCGCGACGAATGCGCCAGTCAATTTCACCGGGATGGCCATTATCAGGGTGAAGAACGGCAAGATAGTCGAGGCCTGGAACAACTTCGATTTCATGAAAATGAATCAACAACTGGGAATTTTGTGAGTGGAAATTCGGTTGCGATTTAATTCGGCACTATGACCCACACGCGATTCTCGCTTGGCTTGCTGACTTTTCTGTTACTCTCGATTGGCGCTCTCGGAGTGAGCCGGCCAGATCTTCAAAAGGTCACGGCAACGTTGTGTGACTCCGGGGAACAAGTAATTTTCAGTTGCCCGCTCAAGCGATCGACCAAGATAGTTTCGTTGTGCGCGTCCAAAGATCTCTCCAAGCAAGCCGGGTATTTGCAATATCGTTTTGGTGCTCCCGGTAGAATTGAGTTGGAGTTTCCCCAGTCACGCTCGGGCTCACAGCAACAATTTCAGTACAGCCATTACTTCCGCGCTCAGTTTGATCTTACCGCAATAACCTTCGCAAATGATGGATACGAGTACTCCATCTTCCATGACTACAATGGAGAAGAGAAGCCGGCCGTCGCTGAGAGTGGCGTAAGAGTGACGGCGAAGGGCAAAGAGAACTCGCTGCTCTGCGCCGGCAAGCCCAGGGCAAACCTGGCAAACCTCGAAGAGATTCTACCGCCCGCACCCGAAAAATAAGCTTCAAACACTTACCGGCACGTTAGTCTGAATGTTTACTGTCGTTTCAGGATAAGAACGTCTGGGCAACTCCTCGACATCGTTCAGGCGCACGATGTAGAACCTTCGCGACACCGGGTGGGCCAGGTTACGCCAGCGCGAGAGATCCCGCTCCTGCAAAATCTCGAATCCTGCATTGATGAAAATTCGGCGCCAATTGTTTTCCGACTGAAACGAGCAGGGACCTGTCTTGTTGCGCCACTGCAGGTTGTGAACCCAGCAAACGACCCGGTCCCACCAGACACTGGGAATGTCTTCGTAGATGATAGCCAGCCCTCCATTGCGCAGCACCCTGGCTACTTCATTGAGTACCAGCATCGGATTTTGAGCGTGATGCAGGACATAACAAAGTAAGACAGCGTCAAAGCTCTGCTCCTGAAGTGGGAAGTGACAACCGTCGTAGGGAAGGTAGTTGATCCTGGCAGACGTTTCAGTTCCTACGTCGATACCGGTAACTGCCGAGCCCAGCAAACCAGTCAGGTGATGAGCGATGAAGCCATTACCACAACCAACATCTAGCACAGCGGCGTGTTCTGGCAGCACGCGAGAAATCTCGAGAGCCATGTCGTAAGCGCGCGCAACTTTTCGCCGTCGTCGCATGCGCTTGAATCTTCGGAGGAAGGTAGCAGGCAGAGTGGCAGTCATCGTTGCCACTGGTTTCGCAATTTCGGTGCCTGGTCCACAAGTGGGTTAAAAACAGCGGAAACATCAGGAAAAATGCTGCAGTAAAGATGCGACGCAAAGAAGGGCGGACAGTTGCTTGCAGTAAGCCGAAGACAAGTGATGGGGAAACTATCTAATACCACCAACTGCCGTTGGTGGTATTCGGCCATGGCGATCAGATTCAACTGACAGCCGCTAACCGCCACTCACTTCCCAAAAGCGTTGCCGCCGAGGAAGTTTTCCCTTAGATAGCTAACTGTATCGTGTAAGGTCTCGCCTGGATCGCGTGGTTTAAAGTTCAGTTCGCGCGCTGCCTTCGAGCAATTCAAATACCAGTAGTACTGGGCCATCTCTATCTGACCTGGTTCTACCGGCGAGGCCAAGTCCCACTGCTTGAAGAAAGAATCTAGCAACTTGGCACCCTGTACAGCGACGCCAGTCGGAAGCGCGAAGCGTGGGGCAGAAACTTTAGTGAGACGCTCCAATCGTCCAAAGAACTTGGAGAAGGTCCAATTGGCTGCCCCGAGCAGATACCGCTCGCCATGACGTCCCTTCTTCATGGCGACGCGAAAAGCTTTCGCTGCATCCCGGGCGTCAACAAAACTAACGCCGCCGTTTGGCACGGCAGAGATTTTTCGGGCCATAAAATCCAAGACAACTTTGGTTGAGCTGAGTCGATCGTCACCGGGGCCAAGCAGCAGACTGGGATTCATGATCACGAGTCGCAAACCCTTGCCGTTGAAACGCTCGAGCGCGGCCATTTCCTGATAGGCTTTGCTGGTGTAGTAAGGCCAACGTGAAATGATTTCGAGCGGCAACGGATACGACTCATCGGGGACTACGTCGCCGTCTTTGCTGACGGCAATGGTGCCACTGGTCGAAGCCATTACGATCGTCTTTACTCCAGCCGATCTGGCTGCATCACAAAGTAAGCGAGTCCCTTCAACATGGATGTCGTACATTGCGCGTGCGTCTTTCTGCTCGCGCGATACTTTTCCTGCCAGGTGATAAATTTCGCGGATACCGTCTACGGCCCGTCTCGCATCCTCCGTTTTAGTGACTGATCCTTCCAGTGTTTCCACGCCGAGGTCGACCAGCCAATCGGGAATGGAGGTCGCCATTACGCGAATGTCCTTGTTGCCCTCTTCCACTAGTTGGCGGACGAGGTGCGACCCGAGAAAACCGGTCGCGCCCGTGACCAGCGTTGCCGCGCGTGGCCGTTTTTCTATCGCTGCGCGCCGCTTCGTGCCGGCGACAGCCGGGGTCATGCGGGCGGTGCGTTTAGCAGGCGTTTTAGCAGGCATATCAGGCGAATGTCGGTATCAGTCCAGGGTAGGTGGGGACGAGATCGGCTTCAAATCATCGAGGCAATCGACTGTTCGCTGTCATCCATTTCCAGCAGCGGAGATTTGCGTTCGGCTTTCCACTGTTTGCGCAAGCGCTTCGCGTCAAACGTTTGCCGGGTCCGGTCGCGCAGGTTCTCAACTTCGTGACGCACCAGCGCTGCGATCAAGCGATAAGCTTCTGATCGCGCCATACCCTTGGTCATCTCCTCCAGTTGTTCGAACGAGAGGAACCGTCCGATGCGCACGCCGACATCACGACTCTTGATAATACTCGTCCCTTTTGGCAACGCTTCGTAAGTTCCATAGAGAAACATCGGGAGAATGCCGACGCGTGCATGCAAGGCCAGGTAACCAATGACAGGCTTGAACTCAGCCATCTCCCCGCTCATCGACCGCGTACCTTCAGGAAAGATCAGGGCGTTATAGCCTCGATCAAGGAACGTCTTGGCATGTCGTAGTGACTGGCGTAGCGAGCCGGTACGTTCCATGGGCACCAGGTTGGTGAAGTTCTCCATCACCGCGCGCTTGTACTTGGTATCGAAGAAGTAATCGGCGGCTGCCAGGGCAACCAGGTCCTTGCCAGCTTCACCGAGGGCCATCTTGGTCAGACCCATGTCGAGGTGTGAACAGTGATTAGCAGCGACCAGGAAATTGGTGTGCGGCGGAATGTTTGACTGACCCTCGTAGTGAGTGCTCAGAAACTGGTTATATAACGCCTGTTGCAGTGTATCTGCGGCCTTAATACCAAGGCTCCGGACAAACGACGGGATGTAAATCTCGTCGTCCTCCTTGCGACGATCCTCTTGTTTGACTGTCTGTCTTTGTGCCGAAGGACCACGACGGCTGACCACTCCTATTAGCTCGCGCACATCCTGTACCTCGTTGAAACGTTCGGGCGCGGAAATCGAGCCGCCGGTATTCTCGATTGAGGTTGCCAACTCGACAAACATCAAGCTATCAAACCCAAGATCTGATAGCCGCGTATTGACTGAAACTTCGGCCAGCGGGCGATTGGCAACGCTTGCCACTACGTTCAATAGCCAGAGCGAATCTGCATCAGCTGCTTCGTTCGCAGTCATTAATCGTCCTGATTTTTCGGTTTGCTCCAGGGCCTCGATTATCTGCACAACCTCTCTGCGCTTAACTTTCCTGGTGGCCGTACGCGGCAGTTCGTCTTCGGTAAAGTGCAGTACCTTGACTCTCTTGTAGTAGGGCAGGGTAGCGGAGACTTCGCGGAAATGTTCCTCCACTTGACGATGGAGTTCAGTTCGCGAAAGCGCGATGTCGTACTCATCATCGGGTACAACTATGCAAGCTACTTTCTCGCCGAGTCCGTCAGCGAGTCCGACGATGCTAAGTTCCTTGATGTACGGCGAGTGGGCATAAACTTCTTCCAACTCATCCGGGTAAACATTCTTTCCATTCGTATCGACAATGATCTCTTTCGAGCGACCGACGAGATACAGGTTTCCGTCGTCGTCCACTCGGCCCAGGTCGCCGGTATAGAGCCAGCGTTCCACCAGTGTCTTGCGGGTCGCGGCCTCGTCCTCGTAGTAGCCCAGCATCACGTTGGGACCGCGCGCCAGCACTTCTCCCACTCCGCTCGCATCGGGCTCGGCAATGCGCACCTCAACGCCCGGCAGAGGTTTGCCTACGGTTCCGGTGAGCAGTCGGTTTTCGGGCCTGGTAACGGTCAAGACCGGAGAGGCTTCCGTCAGACCATAGCCTTCAAGAATTGTGAAACCGAGACCATGAAAGTCGCGCTGTATCCTTTCGCTCAACGCTGAGCCACCACTAACGAAGTAGCGAATGCGTCCACCCAGGCCTTCGTGAATGGGATAGAAAATGACCTGGCCAAAATTCAGCGGCGTCTTGTCGCGCAGCCAGGCGTTAGCGCGAATGAGGTTATCGGCAGTCTTACCAATCCAATCGCTCCGTTCATAGAGCCGGTTCTTGATGCGACGGTGCAGTAGCTCCCATAGGGCAGGCACGCCAACCATGCCGGTCACGTGACCGTTCTTAATGGCCTTGGCCAGCGCGTCACTCGTGAGTTCCGGTAAGTAAGTGATCTGGGCGCCGCGGCTGAGCGGAGTCAGAAAGCCGGTGGAGAACTCAAACGTGTGGTGCAATGGCAGGACAGACAACACTCCATCGCTGGTCGACATGTCGAAGACCGATGAGAGCATTGAAACCATGCTGGTCAGGTTTCGATGAGAGAGCATGACGCCCTTCGGCTGTCCGGTGGTCCCCGAAGTAAAGATCAGCGAAGCGACCGTTTGCGCGGGCACTCGTTGTGGCAAAAGCGCCAGGCGCTGGTCTTCGGTTTCTTCGTCCGGTAAGGCGAAGACCTCGTCGTAAGTCCAAATCTCAGTACTGCCGAGTTGGGCCACCAGGTCATGCAAATCAGGATGATCGTTAGCAACCGACTCGCTGATGACAAGGGCTGCAGCATTGCCAGCCCGTGCGAAGTTAACGATCTCGCTGGTAGAACTTTCCGGATCCACCGGGATGCAGGTAGCTCCTGTCTTCAAGGTGCCGAAGTAGGTCATGCCCCACTCGGGCGCGTTGTGACTCACCAGCATGACGCGATCGCCATGCTTGATCCCTTTGCTGGCCAGGAATCCTGCGGCTCTCAAGGCAAGCTCACGTACATCGGCGTAGGTGTACTGCTCCTTGCGTCCGTCGCGCTCGATACGCATCGCCACTCGCGTCGCGTGTCGCTTGGTCGAAGTTTCGAACAGCTCCAGCAGGTCGCGATAGGTGTAAACGCGCTTTGGTTGGGCGCGCATCTCGTCTTCGAGAGTGGGGAATACCCACTTCGTCAAGCCTGGCAAATGAACATTGAGCCAGTAGTGATACCAATCAAACTTTTCCGGTGACCAGGTTAATAGAGATCTTTCGTCTTCGGAGATGCGGTTAAAGAGTGACCTGACGTTGTCAGAGCGAAAGACGTAGGCGTTCTCGACTGTAAACGGGTGAAACATTTCAAACGCTTCACGCGTCTCGCGGGTAAGTTCCTCTACTCGTTCGACATTCGTTTTCAGTTTGTCGATGACCTCGGCGGCCCGGCCCCCTCCCCAGCGTGGCCGCGCGCTTTCGAGGAACGACGCGGCTTTTTTCGCCGCCGCATTAAACATAGGAACGGATGTCTTTTCGTAAGTGTCGGTCGAGACAGGCCGAGGCTCCATCAATGAAGCAAGTCGATTGAGAGCTTTAACTCCCGTCGTCTTTTCCTGAAAGTGCCGGCGTTTATCGAGTCCCACTAAACCGATAATGCGCTCCATGTTATTGGGATTCGAGTCACCGGTGGCGGCCTGGTAGACCAACCTCGGCTCCTCTACGCAAGCCACAGCGGCGACGCCGAGCATTACTGACGCCACCTGGTCGACGGGTGTGATGTCGAGAATCAATTTTTCATTGGCGGGAATCTTTACCTGACCCTTGCGGATAAGAAAGATAATCGGCGCAGTGGTCGTGAAACCTTCGTTCCAGCCAGGAAAGGGATAGGACAATGCTGACTCCACGATGCTGGGACGAACAATCGTCCGCACCATGTCAGTCTCAGCCGCCACCAGCTGTTCGGCCAGTGCCTTGCAATAGGTGTAGATATTGGGCCAACCCCACCAGGCGGCCCGTTCGACGCCCAGGTCAGTGAGTCGGGTCCTGGTCCAGACCTTTCGCTCGCGGGCAACTGCCAGTCCTAACGCATCCGGATCGTCATCATCACGACCTTCTTCATTCAACCGCTTTCGCGCCAGCTCACGAAACCGCGAAACCATCATCGCGTCGCGCGCTTCGTCTCGCACTCGTTCGGCGAGTTTCTCGCAGTCAGCAATTTCCTGTTCAACTGAGAACTCAATGTCGCCCAGCTCATGTTTGCGCGGGAAGTAGCCGACGACTGGATCGCTTTCGAAAATAGCCCCCGAACGATTGCCAGCCACGAAACAAGTGGAGACGTGGACCAACGCGGGGCGTTTCATCCGTCGCGCAAAGGCAATGACGTTCTTGGTACCGACGACATTGGTGCGCAGGCTACTTTCGAGCGTGGGGTTGAAAGTAACTTTCCCGGCCGAGTTGATTAGCACATCAATATCGTCGGCAATTGCCTGGGCTTCTTCTTCGCTGTAGCCGAGATTGGTTTCGGCAATGTCCCCACCTTTGACGACGACTTTGTCGCGGATGAAACCTTCAAAGGCGCGTGCATAGCGATCCCGTAGGGGATCGAAGGGGGGCTCGGTAATGATGTTGTTCCAAAAACGGGTTTCTGACTCTTCCTGGGATCGGGCCCGCACAGTTACGTAGACCTTGCCTATGTTGGGAAAGCGATACAGCAACATGCTGAGCGTCACTTTTCCCAAAAAACCCGTGCTACCGATCAGGAATACTTTGCGATCGCGATAGATTTCGGTTGGTGATAAGTTCATTACTACTTTCCCCGCCTCGCGTCCCTATTCCATGTCTGCAATGCCGATCATTGGCTGGTGCAGCATAGTGATCTCGGCGGAGTTACCCATGTAACTGCGCGCCATCGCAATCGCTTCGGTTAAGTTGTCAGCTCGTTCCCAACCAAGCATCGCCGGTACGTGCGAGTTCTCCGCGCCGGCGGCGATGACTCGGCCCACATGTTGCCGGCCATTCTCGCCCCAGTACCACATAAAGAAGGGATGGGCGCCGTGATAGGCGTTACCCCGTCGATACATCTCCACGTAGCTGGGATTGTTCGCGAACTCCTGTTCGTACTTCTCTCGCAGCACGAAGGCATCACGAGTTTCAGGCAACAGGCGATTGAAGAACTCGATGTAACTCGGATGAAACTGGTGGTCGAAGTCGTCGTAACAAGGGTGATGCACGATCATCACGCCACCCGTCTTGAGCAACGGCTTGTGCCGGTAAAAATTGAAGTGATAGCCCAAAGCCATCACCTGGACCAGCAGGGGATTAAGAATTGAGTAGACGTTGTAAGGGGAAATATCAGGAATACCGGTGATCAGGATGTCACACTGGCCGCGTACCGGAATGGCATATTGTTCAAAGCCCTTCGCCACGATCTTTTCATGCACCGGTTCAGTTTTGCCTGCATGACAGGCGATCAGTTCGTACTGTGACGGTCGCGAATGGAGCAGTTTGCGCCGGGCCGGACGCGGTAACTTACTCATCGTGTACCGCATTGCTTCAAACTTCATCCGATCAAAGGCCGTGAAGTCGTCCTCATTCTTGGTGAGGAAATCCATATCGGCCTTGTACATGCGATTGTTGATAGCCGTCTCAATATGAAAGACGTTGAGATGTTCGTCGACAATCTTTCCCAGGCGCACGCACTTGCGATTCAACTCAGAGCGGGCCGGATCCATGTAGCTATCAGAGTCGCGAATGGTTTGCGGATCGTGATGGGCGCGCAGTGACTGGTAATCACAAAGACCCACGGCGACGGACTTGTGCCCGCCATCCATGGGCACCAGATTTATGTTTACGTAGATCAGTAAATCGCTCTCCGCCGCCCGACGATTCAGCACCAGAGGTTCCTTGTGCTTCGTCTCCCCAATCTTGATCAGACCATCAGCCCACTCGGCGTCGTGGTTGTAATAACGATCGGGATAATACTCGTCGAAGATCCGTGACCCGACCATCCGCTTCATTTCCCACTCGGTCATCTTTCGATGCAGCGAGTTGGCAATGATGATGTGAACGTCGTCAACCCCATGCCCGGCGAGCATGTCGAGCACGATCTCCAGGATTGTCTGGCGAATATCAGGAGTGGCCATTGGTGGCAACGGCAGACTGATGTCGTCGACAGCGACCGTGACGCGCATTCCTGGTTCGAGTTGGGCAAACAGTGGATCGCAACCGTGCGGGTGATTCAGAGCGTAACGAATCGCTGCTTCCCGGTTTGGCAATCCCTTGATTGGTGGATTTGGATACAACACCCGTGTACCAATCGGCAGGTCTTCGAGGATGAAGTCTTCGCCCGAAGGAATAATCCGGGGAGCGCTGTCGCGATCGATATAGGTAACCGACTCGTGTGTTTTCCGTCTAAGCTGAAGAGCCATACTGAATATTTAGTAAATGAGACCGAGAATTATGAATTCCTGAGGGTTACTTCAAATCTAAAATTGGCCAATCATGATGAAGTGCGGTTTGTCGCAACCGCATATCCGGATTAACCACGGCCGGATGGCCCACGACCGACAACATTGGCAGATCGCTCATGCTGTCGGTATAGGCGTATGAATCACTCAAGCTGATGCCTTCGCGCTCACTAAACGTGCGAATCCAGGAGGCCTTGGTGGCCGCCGCCATGATCGGAGGTAGCAGTCGCCCGGTCGCCATACCGTTAACGAATTCCAGCCGGTTCGTCACATAATCAGTGATATTCAAATGCTCCATCAGTGGCTTAACAGAGAGATCCAGGGCGCCGGTGATGACCACTTGTCTCAGGCCCAAACTCCTGGATTTTTCAATTAATTCGTAGGTTCCGGGAAAGACTGCCGGTCGGATTACGTCCTCGAACAGCTCTTGCGAGAAGTAACGTAGCCGGTCCTCCGACTGGCCTTTGTAACGCTTGAAGTAAAGGTCGTTGAAGACTTTTCGGCTATACTGGTCGCTAACGGCGAAAAGCGGCAGACTAATAAAGGTAGCCGCGCTTTTGCTGAAGCTACTTAACAGTCCCTGCTGGCGCCTCGCGTAGAAGCCCAGCGTGTGCACGAGGTTCGTGCTCACCAAAGTACCCTCAAGATCGTAGAATGCTGCTCCAGCCAACCCCTGCCTCCCAGTTTTGCCCGAGCCGGGCGTGGCTCGGTTCGCGCTTCGACGTCCTCCAGCTGCTAACGGGCAGTCAATATACCGTATTCGCCAGGAATTTGCTTGACGAAAATAACACGTTGTGGGAACTGTATGTCATCACTAGACAATTCGAGGAGTTTTGATGCCAAATATCAGGAAAAACCAAGAAAAAGCCCAGTTTGTAATAGTTATGTCAGCGCTTGCTTGTGCTCTTTTAGGTATCACTGGTTGTCACACAAATGCGCCAACTGACATGGCGGCGGTAGATCGAGGGGACGAGAACGTCTCAAAGGCCAAAATCGCGGAAGCTGAGCCTCTTTATAGCGGCCGAGAGGATCTGGCGAAAGCCAGGGTGGCGGTCGCCGTGCTCAGGCAGGCACGAACGGCGGATTATGGGAACTATGAGGCCGCCTGGAAGTTAGCGCGAGCTGAGTATTACCTGGCCCAGCATACAGATAGCGAGGACGAACGGTCGGATCTCTTCCGTGAAGGGATTCAGTCGGGCAAGGCAGCCGTGCAGCTACAGCCTAATAAGCCTGATGGTCACTTTTGGCTGGGCGCGAATTACGGGGGTGACGCGGAACACAGTACGCTGGCCGGACTGGCGAACGTTGAAGACATCCGTCGCGAGATGGAGGAAGTTTTAAAACTGGACGAAGGTTATCAAAGCGGCAGCGCTTATCTTGGTTTGGGCCAACTCTACCTGAGGGCGCCCAGGGCTCTTGGGGGAGACAATGCCAAGGCTATTAGTTACCTGGAGAAAGGCCTAAAATTCGGCCCCGACAATGCGGTGTTGCACGCTCGTTTGGCTGAGGCCTACGCGGCAGTCAATCGGGATGCTGATGCGCGGAAGCAAATTGAAATTGTTGCCAGTCTCGCTCCGGATCCCAAATTCGTGGCGGAGCACAAACAGGCACTCGCCGAGACAAGGAAGCTCCAGCAAAAGCTAGACGCGAAACTCTAATAGAGAATCCGGAGCGGTAGCGACGGGATGCTGCGGTCAACTAGTCATAACTCAGGAACTTCAACTAGTTGACCATAGCATCCCGTCGCTACCGCTCCGGGTTCTCTATTTCGATCCGAGGCGCTTGATTTCCTCGAGGGTACGTTTGTGTTGTTCGAGCTTTTGCCCTGCCTCGGCCAATTTTCCCTGGGCCGTTAGTCGTTGATAGTCGTCGAATTCCTGAATCGCTCGCTCCACTAACTGCTGCAGATTCGCCGCCGGAGTTGGACTGGCAGAAGGTTTTGCTGTTTCCGGCGCTGTTCCGGGCGTCGTCGCAGGAGGCTTGGTCTCGGTCGTGACTTTCGCCGCTTCGCCGAACAAGTTGGTCATAGCTTCCGAGAAACTTTGCCCGTAACCCAACTTCTCCTGGGTAGCGAGCACCACCAATCTCAGTTCCGGCATCGGACTTTGGACAGCCTGGAGGTAGACAGGCTCTACGTACAGCAGCCCACGGGCAACAGGAATCACTAACAGATGGCCGCGAATTACCCTCGATCCCTGTTGATTCCAAAGTGTGAAACGGCTCGACAGATCAGCGTTCTGATCGATCCGAGATTCGATCTGCAACGGCCCATCTATGAGACGTGATTTCGGAAAATTGTAAACCAGCAGCTTTCCGTAATTGTCGCCATCACAACGTCCTGCCAGCCAACCGATCATGTTGTTTCGGCTTGCCGGAGTAAACGGAAGAATGATGACAAATTCATTTTTTGTATTTTCCCCCGGCAACTGCATCATTACGTAATAGGGATCAATTGCTTGCTGCCCCTTCTTGCCCTGCTCATCTAACACAACCTGCTGCGCCACGCTCCACACATCCTCACGTTGGAAGAACACTTTCGGATTTTGCGTGTGATACAGACCGTAGACTTCACCCTGGGCGCGAACAAGTGTCTCCGGATAGCGCACATGAGCACGAAGATCAGCGGGCATTTCACGAGCGTCACGAAAGAGGGCGGGGAAAGTTGCTCGATAGGCGTTGATGAGTGGGTCCTGATTATCGAATACGTAAAACTGGGCTGATCCGTGATACGCATCAATCACAACCTTAACGCTGTTGCGAATGTAGTTAATTGAATTGCCGGCCACGCTGTGATGGCTTGAATAAGGGAAGGTCGACGATTCCGTGAACGCATCAATCATCCAGAAGAGACGTCCTTCACTGTTGACTACGATGTAGGGGTCGTTGTCATAGATCAGAAAGGGTGCGAGCCCGTTGATCAGTTCGCTAATGTTGCGATGGATGAGGAGCCGGCTCTCAGAAGTGACATCGTCTGAGAACGGCAGCTTTGAAAGATCTCCCACCGCCGAGGCGAGTAACAATCGCCTTAAGCTGCCGCCAATCGGAATGCCACCGTTGCCGTCGTAAGTCGTATAGGTGTTTGAATCGCCCTGGGGAAAGTTAAACTCTTTTTGTTTTGTCTTGACATAAACATTTCGATTAGTCAGTTCTCCGAAATATATTTCAGGCCTGGTGACGTTGATATCTGAAACACTGGACTCTATGGGCATGTTTGACAAAACAAATTGTGGCAGACCTTCCTGGACAAACCCGTTGGCCGTGTTCATGGTCACGCCGAAGCCATGCGTATAGATCAACCGCTCATTGATCCAGTTACGCGACGAGGCCGGCAACTTGTCGTCGTCAATTTCTCGTGGCGCAACCATCATTTGCCGTGACTGTCCGGCAGTCGTATAGCGATCGACATCAACATCGGGAAAGTCGTAGTAAGTTCTGATGGCCTGGATTTGTTTGAGGGTGTCGCGAAGAGCTTGCCAATCCCAGAGGCGAATGTTGTCCAGGGTGGGCCGGTTGTTTTCCAACTCTAGTGCTTCGTTAGAACTCTCCGCGGCAAAGTCGCGCCGTTCGACGCTATCCAGGGCGAAGCCTTTGCGGGTCCATTCAATGTTATAGGCGATGTACGGAGTCTCGCGGTCCAGCTCATTCGGCTTGACTACAAAGCTTTGGACGTAAGAGGGAATTAGAGTCACGCCCACAATGTAGATAGACACTGGGATTGCCAACGCCACCAGCAGAAACTTGACGCGACGGGCGGTAAAGGCATTGATCAGGGAGATCGCCGCCGCAATCAGCAAGCCAATCGCGACCCACAAAAGAGCCGGTAACGAATAGTGCGCTTCAGTGTAGGTAACTCCAGAAAACGTTTGGTGATCGTCCCAAAGAAAAGGGAAGCGGCTGAGATACGTACGCCAGCTCAGTACCGCAAGAAATAACGCCAGGGCGCAACAGACAGCGCGAAATGCAGCTCCGGAGGACCAACGAACAGTCGGTTTGAGCACTCTCTGCGGCAGGCTGAGCAATGAGTAGGCGAGGGCAGCAACCAGGATGATGAACGCTACACCTAAGAGCCAGTTGCTCAAGGCGTCGTAGAACGGAAGCGAGAAGAGGTAGAACCCGATTGGTTTGCCAAAGATCGGGTCGTGATTGGCGGTAGCTGGTTGATGAAGATAGAGCGCAAACACTTGCCAATCGTCCTTCAATGTCAGGCCATAAACCAGACCGACGACCAGGGCCACGAGCCAACCAATAGGACGAGCGAAGCGGGCGGGTGAAAACTCAAAGGGCTGGTTGTTAAGAATGACGGTGCGCTTTTCGAAGGCGTAGGAACCAAAGAGTCGCTGGAAGAGCCAGAAAGTCGCAGCGAGCAATAAGGTAGTAAGAATGCCGAAGCCGAAGAATAAGCCAAGTTTCAGTTTGAAAATGTACCAGTAGACCGATGAGTACCCGAGGGAGCCGAACCAGAGAGCGGAAAGGTAAATTGCCAGTAAGCGCGAGAATGAAAGAAAGCCCACGACGACCAAGACGATCAACACGATTCGCCAACGTCTAGTTTTTCGTGGCCCGACGTCGATTACGTCACCCTCGGAGCGAATTCCATCACTCATGTGAGCTAGCATACGCCGAAAACCATAGTGCGCTCAACGAATAAACACCTGAGCGTTTCTGAATGTCGGGGGGCTGTGTATAATGGTCGGGCAATAATTTGTTAAGTTTTCTGCCAACCCTTCCGGATTAATCGAACCCGTTCAGCCTTGTCTTCGTCAAAAGAAATGGAGTTGAGAAGAGACAACTGATGCTCACGCCAGGTACAGTTTTGCAGGGTCGCTATCGGGTGGTGCGTCAACTCGGCCAGGGCGGGATGGGCACGGTTTACGAAGCACTCGATGAACGCCTGGACACGACCGTCGCTTTGAAGGAAACATTCTTTGCTGATGAGCGGCTCCGCAAACAATTCGAACGCGAAGCCAGGCTCCTCGCCCGCCTGCATCATCCAGCGTTGCCCCGCGTCAGCGACCATTTCTCCGAAGGCGACGGACAATTTCTCGTAATGCAGTACATCGCCGGTGACGACCTGGCGGAGATGATGACTCAGAAACGAGGTCCTTTTCCGGCGGATCAAGTGCTAACCTGGGCCGATCAACTTCTTGACGCGCTCGACTATCTCCACACCCAGGATCCGCAGATCGTCCATCGCGATATTAAACCGCAAAACCTCAAGCTAACTTCCCGCGGACAAGTCATATTGCTGGATTTTGGCCTGGCCAAAGGACAGGCTGGTGAAATCTCACGGGTTACCACCAGCGCCAGCATTTTTGGTTACACGCCAAATTACGCACCGCTGGAACAGATACAGGGACTGGGGACCGACTCACGCAGCGATCTCTACTCCTTAGCCGCCACCATTTATCACCTTTTGACAGCTGTGAAACCGCCTGACGCCTTAACCCGGGCTGCCGCCCTGGTCAATGCGCAACCCGACCCCTTGCAGCCGGCCAGCCAACACAATCCCGCGGTAGCTAACGAGATCGATAACGTCCTGCAGAAGGCCATGGCCCAAAATCGGGAGCAACGCTTCTCAAGTGCTGCGGAAATGCGCAAGGCGTTGAAGGGAACAGACCAGGCGACGACGGTGAGTAACCGCGCGGAGGCGCAGACGGTGCTATTTCCGCCTGTTGGTCGAACCGTGGCTGCTGCCTCAACCGTCGCGGCTCCGGGACAGCCAACCGTAACGACGGGCGACACGACCGTTGTGCGCCGGGACGTAGCGTCACAGAAGAGGCGAGTGTTGCCGTGGGCTATCGGTGTGATTGGCGTTGCGGCGCTGGCCTTGTGCGCGATGCTGTATTTTGCGATGCAGAAATCCAGGCCGCCGGTGGTCCAAGTGGCGTTGTCGCCTTCTCCTGCACCGGCACCATCGCCGGAAAGTGCTCCAGCGACCGCAGTTCCTGAAAATACCAATACCCAGGTAGCGGCCAAACCAAACCCGACCTCTGCAAACAAACAAGCATCAGCGGTGCAGCCTGCGTCGAAGAAGACTGAAAGAGCGGCGACGACAATTGAGAGGCGAACGACTCCACCTCCGGCGCAAACAGCGCCACGTACTGGAGACGGACATTCCGACCGCAATACTGCGGAAACGGACCTACCTGATGTACCTGATGTAGAAGATGTACCAAATCGGAGGCGTCAGCCGCCCAGAACCAAGGTGTTACCCGGAGGAGCGGTCATCAGGAACTTTCCTGATGGTTCGCGGCTAATCATCTCGCCTGACGGCAAGCGGGTGTTTCAGGACAAGAATGGCAGAACTCAAATCCTGTATCCCGGAGAAAAACCCATCCGGCCAAACCCGAAACCGCCCCAACCTTAGCTCGTTCATTCTCAGTTTGAATTCAGTTCACCTGCGTTGCAATCATCCACATCGTATTCGAGGAGAGTAAAAACAAGATGAGTCCACAAAGAAGTATTCGTGTTCTGCTAGCCGCGTTTGCAGCGTGCGTGGTGCTGGCCCTGATTCCATCCGGGCGATTAGCGGTGCGAGCGGAAGGTGAGCGACGAGTGGCGTCCAATATCCGGGTGGCTCCGCCAGCGCCGGTGTTTGATGAGAAAGAACGATTGGCGGAGTTGGCCCAACGCCGAGCGCGTGTCGCTCAGTCAATTGGACCAAAGTCGCTGCTGATTCTTTTCAGCACTGAGCCGAGAGTCTATACAAACGACGTTGATTACCAATATCGTCAGGAGAACAATCTCTATTACCTCACGAATCTCAAGCAGAATCGCGCCACTCTTGTTTTGTTGCCAGGTAATACACAGACGCCTGAAATCTTGTTTATTCCAAAGCGCGATCCCGCGGCGGAAACCTGGACCGGGCACATGTACAGTCCTGAAGAGGCCAATGAGATTTCCGGGATCAGTGAAATATGGCGCGACAGTGAGTTTGAACCGCTGATGAAGGCGCTCAGAAATCGTCAACCGTACCGGCCAAAGGATGAGAATATCTTCAAGTCGAACCTGCCAGCTGGGACAGTGATGGCCAACGGTAATGGCTTTGAACCACTGCTGGAATCAGTCGGCAAGAACGAAGCAGGCCTGTACATGCTGATGCCGCGCGACCCCGAGAGTCGCGAGTACAAGCTTGAACAACGATTTGCCGCGGAATGGACCCGCACTGCCTCAGGGTATAGTTTGAAAAACGCCTGGCCGATCTTTGTGGAAATGCGTTTGCGGAAATCACCGATGGAGCTCCGGCTGATGCAACACGCTATTGACATCAGCACTGAGGCGCATCAGCGTGCCTGGGCTTCTGCCGGCAATGCCAAGTGGGAGTATGAAGTTGATGCCGAAATGGCCTACACCTTCAAGCTGCGCAACGCCGACAATTGGGCTTA
>DATFRK010000429.1:0-3925 GCA_035263325.1 Pyrinomonadaceae bacterium
ATTTCTCTACCGAGCGAAGGTTCGCGACACGCAGGATGCCCAATTGGGTCGTTGGGCGTGGGATGTAATCTTAGTTAGTGCGCCTTGACCAATACCAGGAATAGCTGAATCTGATGCCGCGGCCTTGCGCCATGGAGGTTCACGTTGGCCGCTACAAAGGTTCGGAACGGAGTTTTAGGATGCCACGGCCTTGCGCCGTGGAGGTTCAAGTTTGCTGCTACAAAGGTTTGCGACAACTAGTCTTAGGATGCCACGGCCTTGCGCCATGGAGGTTCACGTTTGCTGCTACAAAGGTTTGCGACTAGTTTGAGCTCCACGGCACCAGGCCGTGGCATGAATGAGAGTTTGGTTGGGTCTTGTGCAGCAGAGAACGTGATAGACCACACCGCAAGGCCGTGGCATCGATTTGTATACCGCTCAAAAAAGTGAACTGACCACTCCAGTACACGCGGTCTATCCTTTTGGATAGAGTTTGATGTTGGGCCAGAAAAAGATTTCCACTTTTGTTGATACATTCCGCAATCCCGCCTCGGAACACCACTTGCTAACGCCAAACAAAGAGACCGATGAAATTTGACGGCTAGTCTTCACCGCTTGTCTCGTTGGTCCAATTAGTCGGCAATGACCCAGACGCCACTTTTGGACCTGCCAACCATGACTATGGAAGGACCCGTTCCTCGCCAATACCGGGTTCTTCCCCAGCTCGTGTACCGACTGCGGGGTGTCAACATCCCGATCTGCAAGCACGGCGCCGTCCCACGTGCTTATCAACCCAGACCGTAATACGAGGCCCCAACGCCCTCGTCGAAGGAGGTATTTTTCATGGCCATTCCGATGCAAGGCTCATGGACTGTGTCGGTAAAAGCGAAGAACGCTGACTTTCCTCAGCGCTTCATCATCGCCGGAGCGGACTCCGGCAACGGTACTTACAACGGCGCGCTTGCTACTCCCCCTGTGCTCGTCACCGGCGCAAACTGGCGTATTCAAATTCAGAATAATCCCGGGGGCGGATTCGTTGATTCGCAAGACCAGATCAAATTCCCCACTGTTTCTGGCTTGCAGTATCATTTCGACATCGAAAGTAACGACGCCGGCGCCGATGAAGACTTTAACGATCTGATCCTCACCTGTTCCACCCCAGTCACCTCAACTGACTTTATCGTTTACGGAAACGCCAGGTCCTACAGCGGACGCTGTTTCCTTCCCTGCCTGCGCGACATTTTGGTGATCGACACTCCGTTTACGTTGGCGCAAGCGCTGACCTACCCTCCCATTAGAAAAGCCATCGAACAACTCTATCCGGACCGCGTACGGCCGCCACGCATACCACTCCCCGATCCACCGCCACCGTTCATTCCCATGATCATCCCGCTGGCTGACGACCGACTGATTCCTGACAAACGCGTCCAGTTGTTGCGGTTGCCGGAAGAGGCCCCGCAAACTCGGAGCGCCAAGGAGGCACAGGCGCCAGCGCAGTCGTTCTCATTGCGCACGGCGGCCCTCTCAAGGGTTAGCGCGGTTCAGAACCTCGCGATCGATCGCGTTGCTATCGGTTCCATCATCGATAAGATTGGAATCGGGTGCACAATCGAGACACTTGCCGGATTTCCCATCCAGTTTGAGGAATACGACCGCACCGTAGCGGAACTCGGTGGTGGCCCTTACACCGGCACCGGCAATCGAGAAAACCTGGGCCAGGCGGTAACCGACCGTAACGGCAACTACATCTTCCGCTTCACGCGAGACATCGGCGATTTTCTTGAGGAAGCGGACGTGGACGTCGCCGCCGGCGAAGACGAAGTGGTCCAATCCATGCCGGATCTGATTGTGAAGCTACTTGACTCGATGGCTCCGGGTGGTGTCGCCTTTGAGAGCGCTCCCTATTTCAATGTTCCGGTACTGAAGCGCATCAATCTCTGTTTCCGCAAACCACAGCGAACTGGCTGCCAGGGTGGACGTAACATTCAAGCCCTGGGTGCGATCCGTCTCGGCATCGGTGCGACGGTATTCGATGCGGATGGCCGCATCACTTGCACCGACACCACGTTGCCTGACGTCCCGCAGGCGCGTTGCGCTGCCTGGGCCGGCGCTGTGCGAATGTTCGGTTGCTTTATCGGCAGCCAGACGCCGGTAACTCAGTACACCATTCGCCACCGGCATCTCACTTCCAACGGTTTCAGTAACTGGGAGTTTTACCAGGAAGGCATGTTCCTCCAGAAAATCGCTTTTCTAGTGCCCCAGCAAATCGGGCCGTTCGACCGCAACCTTGAAGTGGTCAATGGCGGTGGGCTGGTTCCTGCCAAAGCCTACGACAACATTGAACTAAACCTGGCCTGGGCCGCTTCAGACTGGTTCCTGAAAGCCGTCATTAGCACTAACGGCGGTACTCCAGCCTACGCTCCGTCACCCGGTACGGTTCAGTTTCAACTGCAGGGTTACGACGCTGCCGGAAATTTTGTCGTTGGCGCCACCGACACGGTGACGATGTATATCGACAATCGTTTTCCTGACCTCGATCTGCCATCAGTAGAAATGGGTTCACAAACAGGTGGAGACTGTGCCTTGTTTGATCTCAGTGGAGAACCGAATCCCGCAGTGCTGACGGTGCGGTTCAAGGCTGTGCAAAACGAAGGATTCCTTGGTTCGTACAACTTGACCGTGCGCAAAGGCAATATCGGCGGGTTCCCCATCACAACCACTACCGGACCACTGGGCGAAGCGAGTGGGGCCCTGTCAAACTCTTACACTGACAATGGCACCACGCCTTGCAATCAATTGTTTGGCACGCGGCCACCAGACGAGCCCTTGGCTGATGGCTCCGATTTCGTCACTGCCTACGTCATTCCTAATAGCGGAAACTGGCTGGCAAACGGACAGAATTTCTGTACGTTCTCCGTCAACATAGCTGCGACAATGCGCCGCACCAATGGATACAATTCGGCTGAAGATTCATTCGGTCCAGTTCAGTATCTACTTGGTATTCAACAATGACGTGCGCTTTTACTGGCTGACATTAGGTGTGCTCTCAGTCTGGAGAGTCACTCATCTGTTCGTCGCCGAGGATGGGCCATGGAATTTTCTGGCTCGTCTTCGGCAACGAGCGGGTGAGGGATTCTTCGCGTCGCTGCTCGATTGCTTCTACTGCTTCAGCCTTTGGGTAGCCGCTCCGATCGCCTGGTTGATCGGACAAGGGGTTAAGGAGCGGCTACTGCTTTGGTTGGCACTTTCTGCAGGCGCGATAGTCCTGGAGCGATGTACCAATCGAGTTGGACCAACTCAAACCACAGTTTATTACGAAGACCCGGAGGACAAAGATGGGATGCTGCGGTAAGACCAGGCAGGCGTTGCCGGTGGAAAACAATCAGACACGTCCTACTACCTACACGCCACCGTCACCAACCTTTCAGTACTTTGAATACACCGGCAAGACCGCGCTCACAGCGATTGGTGTGGCCACCGGCGCACGCTATCGCTTCGCATCTCCCGGCGCGCGAGTGGCGATCGATTCCCGTGATGCGCCGTCGATGACTGCGGTACCAAATCTTCGTCGCTCGAAGTCAGTACCGTAAACGTCACCGTCTCATGAGAAACTCGAAGGTTGGACCAGCCTTACAGTGATTCCTATCGTCAGTGGACCTTGAAATTACTCAGATCTTAACGTCAATAGCACAATCTCCGGGGGTACGCCGAAACGCACCGGAACAATGCTCGTGCCGATGCCGGTAGTGACAAAAAGATGATGCCCATTTTCCACGACGTGCCCCGCGACGTAACGCTGACCGAAATCAGACGGTTCGATAACGGGCCCAATAAACGGAATACTCACCTGGCCACCGTGAGTGTGACCAGCCAACATCAGTGGCACGCGCTGTGGCAGGCGCGGGAAAATATCGGGGTTATGAGTTAAAGCAATGACTGGTTCACC
>DATFRK010000430.1:0-5336 GCA_035263325.1 Pyrinomonadaceae bacterium
CTTTCTCGTGGCCGAACAATTCAGATTCAATCAACGTTTCCGGCAATGCTGCACAACTCACCGCCACGAATGGACCGCCGGCGCGCGGACTCTCTTCATGAATGGCCCGGGCTAACACTTCCTTGCCGGTGCCGTTTTCTCCCATCAACAACACCGTCACACTGGTGGCGGCCACCGCGCGAGCTTGCTTCAAAATTTGGGAAAGCGCCGGGCTGCCACCAAGCAGATTGGCAAAGGCAGGAGGCCGCGACATTTCATCGCGCAGTTTGCGGTTTTCAATCTCCAACTGCCGCATGCGCGCGGCTTGATTCACAATATGTAGGACTTCCGCTGGATCTAATGGCTTCTCAAAGAATCCGTACGCGCCGTGTCGCACCGCCTCGAGCGAGGCCCGACTTGAATCACTGCCGGTGATCACTACCACCTGTAATGGCGGATCCTGGGTGCGCGCTACGTCAATTAAGGCCAACCCTTCGGTGATATCGTCTTCATTGGGTGGTAAGTGTAGGTCGCTGACCACGACCTCGATTTTTTCGTCATTGATAAGCGCGCAGGCGTCGTCGCGGCGAGATGCTTGCAAAACCTGGTAGTCAGAAGTCAGCGCCCAGTAAAGTCCACTCCGCACCGAGTCGTCATCATCGACAACCAGCACCGTTCCCTTAACTTGAGAGTCCTTTACCATAGTCGCTCAGTTGGCTTGCCCCATCCGAATCTCGATCTGAACACACCTGCCCCCTTGCTGAACAGCTCCTGGGCTTTACTTGAGAGGGAATGCGCAACTCCGAAATCAATGGTGAAAGCATGCCGCGCTTTCTTAATGAATTGCGCTCGTCGTTTGTGGGGATGGTAGCACGACGCGAAATGTCGTACCAACACCTTCTAGGGACTGGACTTCAATCGATCCCCCATTGGCCTGAACAACTTCCCGGCAGGTGTACAGGCCCAAGCCCACCCCGCGTCTCTTAGTCGTGGCAAATGGGTGAAAAAGCCTGTTATCCATGAAATACTTACTCATTCCCGCCCCGGTATCTGTAACACTAAAGGCCACTCGGGAGATGTCTGGCGCCTCGGCGGCAATAGTGAGGGTGCCTCGCTTTTCCGACATTGCTTCGAGGGCATTTATTACCAGGTTGTCAATCACCTTCTCAATTCGCTCGGCGTCGACCAGGGCCATCAGGTTGGCTGGCAGGTTGATTTCAATAGTGTGTTTCTCGCGAACGGGTTCCACGGTAAGAGACACCACTCGCTTGAGGATCGGTACCAGGTCAGTGGGCATAGGTTTCTTGTGTTCCCCGCTGAGAGTAGTGATCGGTTTACTTAAACGCGCGACCAAGCCTTTGAGTTTGTCAGTCGCGCCCGTCAACGCCCTCATCGCATCGGTGCGAAACTGCTCGTTGTCAAAGTGTCGTTCCATGTTGCCCACGATCAGAGAAAGAGTTTCGATCGCGTTCTTGAGATCGTGAGTGAGCATGGCCGACAGTTTGACGAATGATTCCAATTGTCGCGACTCCGCTTCGCGGGCCAGTTGGGCGCGGAGACGTTCGGTAACCACGTTGATGTTGTCGGCAATCCCGCGCGCGTCATCAGTGGACATTAACTCGATGCGACGGTCTAACTCTCCCTTGGCGATGGCCGACAATCCTTCAGTAACTTGCGCAATGCCGCGGGACCGCCGTTGGAACTGACGCTCCAACAATAGTCCGCCGAGCAACGCCAAAAACACGGCCACCACCAGGCCGGCAACTCCCCGCAAATGCGCGGCAATAAATTGATCGCTGAGATCGCGAGCAAACGCCAGGCTAATCCCCAGTTGCGGCAGCGGGGCGAAGGCGGAAACGTAACGACCACCCGAGGGCACCCAGAATTCCCGGACGCCACTTTTACCAGCCTGCATTTCTTCAGCGACCGACGTCAGTTCCGGCATCACATTTCGCACTTGCTGCTGAGCGAAAACCCGATTTGAGTGGTAAATGATCTTGCCCGAGCCATCGAGCACCATGATCATCGCCTTCGGATTGTTCTCGTTGCTGCTCAATGGTTGCAGCACCGTGCCCATTTCGCGGAACACCTTCTCCATGTCGATCTCTGCCACCAGGACGGAGGAGACGCGACCACTCTTGGTTGTAAGCGGAATGCTTTCGACAACCTTTGGACCGGCAGTATCGCTCGCAACTGGACCAGTCAACAGCTCGCTTCGTTGGTACTGCCAGACGCGCTCATCAGGTGTTGGTAAGGGACTACTAAAATCTTTAGTTTGCACCACCGTGAAAGGAAGGTGAGTTGAACTAGTGTCAGCCGCGACTGATATCCGGGGACGTTTTCGGCTATCAAAAACAGTGAGGCTCTTAAAATAAGGGTGGCTGCGCAAGAATCCGTCGACAGCGGTTTTTAGGGCGTCGGGAACGTCCACCGCCTGAGACTCCTGCGCTGCTGTCTCAGAAACGGGTAGATCGGGTGGGGTCCCTTCCAACATGCCAGGCGAGGTGCCGAAGTCCTGGACCTGGGGCGAGAGCGCCAGGCTCATCGCGCTGTTCTCCTGGTCTTGCACAGCATTCGCCACAGCGATGTTGAAACCGGCCAGGTCCCGCTGCAGTTCTGTACTAACGGCTGCACTGGTGGCTCTTACACTATTCCAGTAATTGAGGCCGCCAAGCAGCAGGAGCGGAATGAGCAGGTAGAGGAAAAATAGTTTCTGTCGAGTCAGCATTAGGATAGTGTCGAACGATTTATCGGCTGCTTACCAATACTAATACGTCGACAACTCTGAAACTGGTGCTATACGGGTCGTCTACCAAATTCATCCAGCAGAGGCGCGAGCGTTTTGATGATGCCGCTATGCGCCACGCCATTGCTGGCTACCAACCCGTTGCGATTCTGTACTTCGGCTACATTGTAGTTGAGCGGAGCGCCAAACAGATCGGTCAGGCGACCACCGGCTTCCGTCAAGATTAACTGCGGCGCACAAGTATCCCACTGTTTTGTGCGCGGCGAGAGGTGCACATATAGATCGCACTGCTGTTCGATAATCAAACCTATCTTGATACCTACTGAGCCGCGTTGAACCTCTTCGCTGACTCCCAGCCTGGTGACGACCTTGTTCATCCGCGGACTGCGGTGCGATCTACTCGCCGCTAGCCTCATCCGCGACAGATCTCGCTGTGAGGATACCATTGCTTTCTGCGGTTGATACTCCGGACGTTCGATCCAGGTGCCTTCCCCGAGTACAGCCCGATACAGCACGCCGCTGAGGGGTTGATAAACAACGCCCACCACACATTCGCCATTCTCGACGAGCCCGATCTGCACTGCGAAATCTCCGTTCCCGCCGATAAACCCCGTGGTTCCATCGAGCGGATCGACCATCCAGACGCGCGATTTCTGCAACCGGTGCCCTGTGTCGACGGACTCCTCCGCCAGGATGCCGTCCTCGGGAAATTCGCGAGAGAGGCGACTAACAATTAACTCATTCGCAATCTTGTCTGCCTGGGTGACGGGTTCGAGATCGTCAGCATCGTTCTTTTGCTGTATCTCGAGCGGGCCTTCGTAGTGCTCGAGAATTGCGGCACCCGCTTCCCGTGCCAGCTCCACCGCAATGCGAATCTCTTCCTGGTAAAACATCATTCGGAACTCAGCTTCCGACCCGCTTCCCGCACAATCTCAACTGTTCTTTCGATATCCTCCTTGGTCGTGCGGAAGTTTGTGATACAGACTCGCAACGCAAAGCGACCTTTTACGTTGGCGTTTGAGAGGTAAGCCAGGCCGCCAGTTTGCACCAGGCTCATAATGTGTTCGTTTAGTTGATCCAAATGTTTATTGAGCGCTGTGAGATCTGTGTCGCCGGCTAGTTGTGTTTTTAAGTGCGGTGGAACGTAGCGAAAACAACAAATGCTCAACTCCGCCGGCGCCAATAACTCCAAATCGTCCGCGGCAGCAACAATCTCGGTCAGGTAATGCGCCAGGGCAATATCGTCGCTTATAGCAGCAGCAATCCGGCGCCTCCCGTAGTAGCGTAGCGTCAACCAGACCTTCAGAGCCCGAAACCGACGCGACAACTCAACTCCGTAGTCCCAAAACGCAAAAGCCTCGTCGTCAATATGTCCATGAACCTTGATGTAGTCAGCATCATCGGTACTAAAGGCGGCCCGGGCCGCCGCTTCATCGCGGAACAACAAACAACCCGCGTCAACCGGCACATAAAGCCATTTGTGTGGATCCAGCGAGACAGAGTCAGCTCGTTCGAGTCCGGCAAACAAATCTTTTTTACCGGGGTCCAAGACTCCAGGCGCGCCGTACGCACCGTCAACATGAAACCAGAGTTTGAACTCCCGGGCGATGTCCGCAATCTCGGTGAGTGGATCAACGATACCGGTGGCCACCGTGCCGGCACTCGCAACGACACAGCTGGGACGGAAGCCGTCGCGCAGATCTTGTTCGATAAGTTGACGCAAATGAGCAGGGTCCAGGCGTAACTCGGCGTCGCACTCAACGGTGCGTACATGGTCGCGACCCAGGCCGAGAATATCAGCAGCCTTGGGAATCGACATGTGTATTTCTGACGAAGCGTAGATTGTCAGTGGCGGACCTGACTGCCAGAGTCCAGTGCTTGCTGTACTAACGCCGGTGGTCCGGCGAGCGGCAATCAGCAAGGCGATCATGTTCGCCATTGAGCCCCCGCTGGTGAGCAGACCTTGCGCGTTGTCGTCGTAACGGATTAATGACCCCAGCCATTGCACTACCATTCTTTCGATCTCGGTGCCGGCGGGTCCGGAGCGCCAGCATGTGATGTTGGCGTTGAGTGCGGAGGCAATCAAATCTGAAAAGGCACCAATCGGCGTGGCAGGAGAAGCTACGTAACCAAAGAAACGCGGGTGACCGTTGTGGCGGCTGAGGTCGAGCACCGTGCGGCATTCATCGAACAGTTTCTCAAGTGGCACTCCTTCGTTCCCCAGCTCAGTCTCAATTTGGGCCAGCGTCTTACCGGCGTGGTTCGGCGCGCGCACGGGTCGTTCGGCAATGTGGGCAAAGTATTCCTGGACGAGTGAGACCGCACCGGACGAGATCTGGGCAAAGGCCTCCGGCGATACGTCTAGTGAGGATTTTCGTTGGCTGGTGTCGCGCTCAGTCATTTGACTCCCGGCGCGATAGCGACCAAGAGAGAGAGGCGTTCGGCTCCGCTGTTGGTCACACCATGGGGAACACCCGCGGGAGCGACAACTACCGCGCCCGAAGCAACTGTCTTCTGCTCTTCGCCGACGATAAAACTGCCACTGCCGGTCAACACAAAATAGAATTTATCTGCGCCGCTGTGTGCATGAGTCGACTGAGTCTGGCCAGGC
>DATFRK010000431.1:0-10971 GCA_035263325.1 Pyrinomonadaceae bacterium
AAATCGTGGTAAATGGTCGCACCGGAGAAATTCAAGGTGATCGTCCTTACAGTGCCTGGAAGATCGCGATATTAGTAGCAGTGATTTTGTTTGTTCTGTTGCTTGTGATACTGATCGCTGGCTCGCGGTAATTTTGGAGGGCGGCGACTCGTCCTCGCTTTGTAATCGGTCAACCTTCAGATCACAAAGCGGTGACAGGTCACCGCACTCCAAAAGACGCAGGAGAAAAATGATGCCTAGCTTACGCAGACAATTGCGCTCGCCAATCATTGTCGTTGTCATTGCAACGCTATTGGTCTCATCAGAGACCATCGCACTTGCCACGGCTCGTGATTCACAACCTGGCGCCTTTACGATTGAACAAATCAAGAGCTATCCATTCCCAAATGAATTGACCTCATCGGCGACCGGCTCGCGCATCGCCTGGGCCTTCAACGAACGTGGCTCACGAAATGTCTGGGTAGCTGAAGAGCCAGACTTCCGCGCCCGGAAACTCACGAACTACGAAGCTGACGATGGCCAGGAGTTGACCAGTCTTTCGATCTCGGCAGACGGCAAGTACGTGGTCTACGTGCGCGGTGGTGACCACGGCTCAAACTTCGACAGCACAGTCGGCGTTAATCCGATGCTCGGCCCGGTGCAAATGAGAGTGCAGGTTTGGACGGTACCGTTTGCCGGCGGTGAGCCGAAGCTCCTCGGCGAAGGCGACGAGCCGACTATTTCTCCAAAGAGCGATCGCGTGGTGTTTGTTAGAGAACGGGCAATCTGGTCTGCCCCCATCGATGGTTCTGCGGCGGCCAAACGATTCTTCTTTGCCCGTGGCGACGCAGGGTCCCCTACCTGGGCTCCTGATGGCTCGCAGCTGGCCTTCGTGTCCAATCGTGGTGACCACTCCTTCATCGGCGTCTACACCAACGAGTCCACCCCCATACTCTTTATTGCCCCATCGACTTCACGCGACTCAAATCCGCAGTGGTCGCCTGACGGCAAGAAGATTGTTTTTGTGCGGCGTCCGGGCAACGGGGGACCTCCTGAACCAATCCTCGGCCAACGTCCGCAGGCCTGGGCGCTGTGGACCGCAGACGTGTCGACCGGTGACGGAAAATTGCTCTGGAAGAGTCCTTTCACTTTGCGCGGCTCCCCTTCGTCGACCGAGGGTGGTGTGAACTTGCACTGGGCGGCAGCTGGTCGGATCGTCTTTCTCTCTTACCTTGATGGTTGGCCCCACCTTTATTCAATTAGCGAAACTGGTGGTGACCCATTGCTTCTAACGCCGGGTAATTTCATGGCGGAGTACATCACCATCAGCCCGGACCGTCGTTCATTGGTCTTCGCAGGAAACACAGGCAGCGACGTTGACGACATTGATCGACGACATGTGGTGAAGGTTCCAGTGGATAAGGCTGAACCAGTAGTAATGACACCGGGCAAAGGGTTGGAGTGGACACCATTCTTCACTGGCGACGGTAAATACATCGCCTTTATCAGTGCCACTGCCCAGCGTCCACCCTTACCAGCTGTGATTCCTGCTAGCGGGGGAAAGAGTCAGATACTCGCCGAGGATCGTGTTCCGGTAGATTTTCCTGCGTCACAGTTGGTCACTCCGAAGAAGGTCGTCTACAAGGCTCCGGACGGGATCGAGATCCATGGACAATTGTTCGAGCCTCCCGGTGGTCCAGCCAAGAAGCCGGCGATTGTTTATGTCCATGGGGGCCCGCCGCGGCAGATGTTACTGGGCTGGCACTACTCGGATTACTACACCAATGCCTATGCAGAGAATCAATACCTGGCTAGTCGTGGTTACATAGTCCTGTCCGTCAACTATCGCCTGGGGATTGGCTACGGACATGATTTCCATCGACCTGAGAACGCGGGCGTGCAGGGAGCGTCGGAGTATCAAGATGTGAAGGCGGGCGGGGAGTACTTGAAGAAGCTGCCGCAAGTTGATGCCAAGCGCATTGGTATTTACGGAGGCTCGTACGGCGGGTTTCTCACTGCCCTGGCACTGGGCCGTGATTCGCAACTCTTTGCCGCCGGCGTCGACATCCATGGGGTTCACAATTGGACCGCGGAACGAGCCCAACCACTGCTGGCAAACACCTACGAGAAGGCTCCCGACCTGCAAAAGGCACTTGACGTTGCGTGGCAATCGTCTCCCGTTTCGGCGATTGAGACATGGAAGTCGCCCGTCTTACTAATTCACGGCGACGATGACCGAAATGTTCGCTTCAACCAGACCACAGATCTTGTGCGCCGCCTGGACAAGGCCGGAGTGTCATACGAAGAGTTAGTTATCCCTGACGATACACACCATTTCATGCGTCATGCGAACATTGTCCGGGTTGATACAGCGGTCGCCGCGTTCTTCGATCGCGTGTTTGGTGTGAATCGCCAAAGTGGAAAGTAGGAGCTTGCGCCTTCGCTCGGCACTCAGTTAAATAGAGGTAGATCAATTCCTCGCGAGTCACCTTAACCTGTGCACCGTCGACACCAGACGGGGCCCGGCACATGAGGAGGTGCTATGAGTGAACCCGTCTCAATCCGCATTCGCTCAGACTGGGATGCGGCCCTGACCTACGACAGCCTCGATGAAGATCAACCGATTTCCGGACCTCCAAGTGAAGAAGAAGTAGCGAAGAGCCGCTCAGTGTTTGTCGGCCGGGAGTCGATCATCGCCCCGCTGGTGGCAGAGATTATTGAACCTAATAAGCGCGGCACTTACCTGATAAGCGGTTATCGAGGGATTGGCAAAACTAGTCTGATAATCGAGGCGTTTGGCCGCGCTAAGGATCAGCTCAAGAACAAAGGACACAAGCTTTTTCCGTTGGTGCTCAATGTTTCCGAAGTCTCAGCATCCCTGGGTACAACATCGTTGGCGACACCGAATCAACTGGACATAGATCCTCGCCGACTCCTCATCGCCCTACTGCGTACCATTGACCATCGCATCACGCGCTTTGCGGACACGGACTCAACTCTAAAGTCGCTCGCCGAAAAATCGCACTATGCCTACGAAAAGGCCACCGCCGCGAAATTCGCCCGTACTTCAAAGGTCGCCCGGGAGACGGCTCGGTTGCAGTCGCGTGAATTTATCCTCAACCTGGAAAACAAGAACCTGTTGAGGACCCTGGCCATGATTATGGGCGCCACCGCCCTCGTGTTGGAGGCGATTGCCTGGGACTGGCGCGGAAAGGGTTGGCTCAATGTAGTCGCCGCCGGCCTGGGTGTGGTCGCGACTATTAGCCTGGTGGTGTCGTACAAGCGGTCCAAAACTGAAAAGTTAACCAGTGCAAACCAGACCGCTTTCGAACACGACAACTCGCTACATCAATTGGAAACTGATCTCAAGGATATTCTCCAATCATTGAAGCAGAACAAGCTGCGCACGGTGGTGGTCATGGAGGAGCTGGATAAGATCGACGATCCTGAGGGAAAACAACTCGCCGCAGTGATCCGTTACTTCAAAAATCTTTTTACCCAGGCCCCTGCGCTTTTCTTCTTCGTCACCGACAAGACATATTTCGACACCATCGCCACCGCCATAAAGCGTGCTCGACGACAGCGTTCTTATGCGGTCGAACATACTTTTTTCACTCACCGACTGTTTGTCGGCCGTCCCACCACCGATGAGAGTCTGGATTTCATCGCCCGAATCGCCGCGGACGAGGCAGGCAGCCTGGCTATCAGAGCGGTCGGCAACACCCTGGGTAAACCGAGCCGCATTGACGACGTAGACCAACTCGGCCGTTTTGTGCGCGTTGTATTGTTCAATGCGGCCAACCATCTGTTCGATCTGAAAAATGAATTGCGGCGCTTTGCGAGGAACCAGGAGGAAGAGAGTCACGGTGACGCGCCGCGCGAGCTCAGTAAGAACGGCGAGAAGAATAATGGCGGAGAGAAAGGGTTCAGGACCACCACCGAATTTTTGATCGATGACCAAACGCTACCACCCGAGGAGGCTGCATTGGCGGTGTTCCAGGATCTCATTGTTGAGAAGAGTCGATCATTCGAAATTAAAGGCGGCCGCACCTACGCCAATGAAACCCTGGCTGACAGCCTGTACGCGGTTTTTAATGAACTGGGTTCAAATGAAGAACAAAGGATCGAATCATTCTTACCGCTGCGCAATCCCGACTCGGATAAAGGTCTTCTACTCGATGAACAACTTGATCTAAATGACATCGCTCGCATCCGAGACGCGGTTTACTCGTTGATTTCTGACCTTGAACGAGGTCGAGCGTTATCGCGTGATACGACGGGGAACAACTTTATTTGGTTTTCGGATGCCGCTCGTGCGTTTCGCTACGTACGTCAACTTGAGAAACACGAAGAGAGTTTGATTGCTGAACTGCAGCGACACGCCACGCTAGCGGCAGCCCTTAATGCCGGCAAGGAACCGCAACATCCGTTCGCAGTTGAACTAGAGCAGCGTGCTGGTGAAGTGCGAGACGCGCATGAACCATTGCCTGCAGATGCAGCGGCGGCAGAGCTCCGACAAGTGCTGGATCGTTATGCCGCAGCCATGACTCAAGCCTTCGATTTTCGACTCGAGCAGCTTAAAGCTTATGGCTTCTTTTTCGAACCAGTGGCGCGAGGTCTCAGCGGATCACTTTACCTGGTTAAGCCCAAGTCGGGTGACCCACGTCTGGCTACAAGTGCGCCCAGAGGTGGTGTGCTCCTGGCGTTCGGCGAAACAGAAACGATGCTGGATGATGTTTGGTCATTCATCACGCCGCAGACCACTACCGGAAGCTTATCGCCCTTGGATCGCGTTGCCCTGGTCCATGTGATTCACACGGCGGGCAGTACCGCAACGGCGATCGAGACGAGACGAGAGCAGTGGCTGATGACACTTCAAGAACGAACCCCTGAACAACCCAAACTACAATTCGCAGTAGACGTGATTGCCCTGGTTGAGCCAACATCCCCAGATCCAGAAATCGTGTCCGAAGTCGACGAAATTCAACGAACTGCCGCCTCGCTCGCCGCCTATGGGGCGTGGGTCCGGCCCGAAAAACGACCGTACGAATCAATTCCCGCCGAGACTCCGCCACTCCAGGATTCACTAACTGAGTGGCTGAGCAGCGATAGTCCATATTTCCACATATCAACTGCGGCGAATACAGAACGCTGGCGTCCTTTTCAGGAACGGGATGTTATCGAACGAAACGGCACTCTTGTTTTGGGTATGGCCGTTCCAGGGAGCAGCGGCGATCTTCTGGGGAGCGTCGCAATTGAACCAATGCTGACTGGATTCGAACAGGCGAGTGGTGGACCATCTGTGTGGCGACCATTGGGCAGATGGCTGCTCTTGTCACACAGGGTAGTACTTAGTGTTATTTGGAGTGAGGTCGTGGCTGAAGAGGCGAAACAAGAACTGATCGCAACAATGGGGGACGGCGCAAAAGTAATTGTCGAGGCACCCGGGCCGCTGCCGTCAGAGTTGTTCAGCTTCGTTCGCAACAAAAGGCCGGGTTCTTCAGACGGAGCAGACGCGGTCTAGCAAGCAAATGACTTGTCGAACAACTAGACTCTAAATCACTCAATGTCTGTGGTACTTCGGATCAGCCAACGACCTTCACGTTTGACACAAATATCGACTGACTGCCAGCTCTCAGAGGATCCCTGCTGAGTTGTAGTCATGGTGCTGGTAACGATCGCCGTATTGCCGTGGACTTCGATCTTCTGCGGCTCTAGTCTGTAGATGATGTCTGCAGGCGAGTCGTTCATAGCCTTGATGTCTTCAGTCCGGTTGAGGGCCTCGCCTCCGCCCACGAAAAGTATAAAGTCATCCGTTTCAAGCCTCTCGAAAAAGGCCTGATCGTGTCGGGTTTGAGCTGGCCCATATTCCTGGTAAAGCCTAAGCAATTCGCCCTCATCAGCAGTTTGGGCCGGCGCGTCAAGATCTGGAAGGTGAACCGGTTGCGAAGACGCCGTGTCAGACTGCGTCAGTGATCGCCAAACATTCGTCAGCGAAGTGCTAAACGCGAAAGTGGCGCAGGCAATTGTCAGATGAAGGACAAGTTTGCGCATTTTCGACCTCCTGCTGTTGTTGAAGTATAGACGCCACAGCACTTTAATTGTTCCAAACTAATACCTCCGACGCTCAAACTAAGCCAACGGACTCACCTCACTATTAGCCTGTGGCGGCCCACAGCAGCAGAAATTTAGTGCCAACTCCTACTTCGTAGCTGTATGCTTTGATCCGCCTCAGCCTCGAGAGCTGTACCTCACCAGATAACGAAAGGAATACTCAAATCCATGAGTGCTATCGGCGATTATTTTGTATTGAGCAGGTCTGCTTATGCGAAGTGTCTGGCTCTGGCACAAGGGGTACATTCAGAAACTACGGGAAAGTGGTTATTCAAGAAGACTCAAGTGGTGGGCATCGACGAGTTCCATCGGGAGTGGCAGGAAAGCGTGCTGGAAGAGGTTGGGTTCTCATACTCAGGCTACGTCATCGGCAACTATTTGGACGCCCAGGATGTTCTAAACCGTTCAGGATTCGATGAAGAGACGGAAGAGGCCAGGACCCTCTGTAAGGTATTCACCGCCGCGTTTCCCTTTCATGAACAGGTAACGTTTCCGGAACTGGCACCAGACAAGCTGCTCGATTTCTGTCGCGAGGAATTCGGTGTCGATGATGGTCCGCAACTCGCAGAGGCAGTGAAGGCGGCGCACCAGTTTTTCAAAGAAGGGTTGGAAAAGGTGACTCCTGAGAACCTGGTCGTATTCACTATTCGCTAACTAGTCTGTAGCTAAGAAGAATCTGGATGCCACGAAAGATCTTACTCCTGTCTGCCTCTGCCGGTGCTGGCCACTTGCGTGCTGCTCAAGCAATCGAAAAGGCCTTTGCTGAAGTAGACAAGTCGGAGATCGAGGAAGTCCGACACGTAGATGTTTTGCAATACACGAATAAGATCTTTCGCCACCTCTATTCGAAGGCCTATATCGACTTAGTCAACAAAATGCCCGAGGTCCCCGGCTGGATCTACGACAAACTTGATACCCCATGGAAGAAGGAACGGCGCCGGCTGGCACTCGACAAACTCAACACGCGGCCGTTCGTTAAATTGCTACGTGAGTACCGGCCCGATCTAATCGTCTGCACTCATTTTCTACCCGCTGAAATCGTCTCGTGGCTTAAAGCAAAGGCTCGCCTCAAGAGTCGTCAAGCAATAGTGGTCACCGACTTTGATGTTCATGCAATGTGGTTGGTCCATCATTACGAACAGTACTTCGTGCCAATCGATGAATCGCGCGCGTACCTGGAAGTCCTCGGCATCCCTCCGGCCAAGATTGCTGTGACTGGCATTCCCATCGATCCTGTTTTCGCCGAACGCAAGGACAAACATGAGATGCGGCGGAAGCACGGGCTGGCAGCTGAACCCACGACGATCCTACTATCCTCCGGCGGCTTTGGTGTCGGCTCAGTGGATGCGCTCATCGCGTCGCTTCTACCATTGCAACACTCGGCGCAAGTAGTCGCGATCTGCGGTAGGAATGAAGAACTAAGGAAACGACTGACGAAGGTGGCAGCGCGCCTTAAACCCGACGTACACGTCCAAATAAAACCTTTTGGCTATACCACTGACATGGACGAACTGATGACCGCTTCTGATCTAGTGCTGGGGAAGCCGGGAGGGCTAACCACCTCGGAAGCGTTGGCCAAAGGATTGGTATTTGTGATTGTTAACCCGATCCCCGGACAGGAGGAGCGCAACTCGGATCATCTGCTCGAGGCAGCAGCGGCTATTCGCTGCAACAATTTACCGACGCTAACCTACAAGCTCGACCGCCTGCTCAGCGATCCGAAACGGTTTGCCACCATGCAGGTCAATGCCCGTGCCATGGGCCGACCGAATGCGGCTCGTGAAATCGTTAAGAAATTGATGCTATTGAGTTAAGCCGAAGAGCCTCCCGAAGGGGTTAAGATGACGGGAAATATAGAAATTCGGTTTATCGAAAAACCTGATTGACGCGAAGGACCCGACTTCGGTCTAATGAGTCTGGGGACGGTTCGAGTTTGTCTAAGGAGTAAAAATCGATGAAAAACTTTCGCCTGCTGGCTTTTGTGCTGGCGTTTGCCACTCTCATGATCTCGGCGCACGCCCAAACGCGCCTGGTGACAACTGCGGCTCCCAAGTCTGGGGCCTTGCCCTCAGCCGCCGCGCCGGGAGCTATTGCCGTTATTGACTCGTCAGCGTTCACCGATGACAAGTTCGGCATCGCCCGGCTGATGTCGGCAGTCTCGAAAGTGGATTCTTCCTTTGAAGGCCGGCGCAATGAACTGAAGGGACTGCAGACTCGCTACGACACGATGCGGGCAGATCTGCAAAAGAAACAAGGAATTCAGGCCCCAGATGTAACGGCAAAGCAGGCGGAAGAAGCAGATCAGCTCCAGCTGCAGATTAAACGTAAGACGGAAGATGCGCAGGCCGACTATCAAAAACAGATGGGCGCTGTTCTGGAACCTCTGCAGGCTGACATCGGCGGCGCGCTAAAGAGCTACGCCCAGGCAAAAGGCATTCAGTTGATCATTGACGTCAGTCGCGTGCCGGTTGCCTATATCGCCGATGGCCTCGACATCACGAAGGACTTCATCGCGGAATACAACCGTACGCATCCTGCAGGCGCCGCCCCCGCTGCCGCTCCTACTAAACCGGCTACCAAACCTTGATGGTGGCACCTTCTCGGCTTTTGTGATGGCGGGCAGAAATCCTCATTTCTGCCCTGGGGACCAAATCTTAACCAGTCATGAGCGACCCGAACCCTCGACGTAAGTCTCCGCCAGAGATCTCCAACTACGTCGCTCGGCAGTATTTCGGAGTAACTGATGAAGCTTCTCGTTCACGGGCAATTCGTAGTTGCCTCCTGGGCGCAGCGGCCGCCTGGATTCTCGTCCCGGCTTTGTTCTACTTACGCTTCCGTAACGTTGGACCACTAGGGTGGGGCACTACGGTTTTTTTCAGTGTCTATTTGTTGCTTTCTGCTATCGGTCTATTTTTCGGACCTCGTAAGGAATTTCACTCGCCCGTTGCTTTACGGGGAGACTGGGCCGACCGCCTGGGCGCTTTTTGGTTGGTCGGCTGTGTATTCGGCCCGTTTATCGGTTGGATTGTCACCTCGGGCGCCATTCCTTTAACTCTCAGTTCCTGGCGTTGGCTGTATGGGCTACGGGTTTTGCTAGCAGCTGCTGTGCCCGTTGTCCTGGCGTTACCGCTGACGCGCTATGTGAGAGGAAAGGCAGCCCTTATCGCGCTACCACTGCTGGTAGGCATCACTTTTTTACCAATTTCGAGCGCCATGAATGCTAGTCTTGATTTGTGGGAGGGCCCTACCACACGTCCTGTTGGACCAGGGGCGGCCCAGCTTGCGTTGTTCTTGCGGCACACAGAAAGATTCTTAAGCGCTTAGTTTGGAGACTAACGACTATGAGGTACACCCGATTCTGGCTTCCTTTCGGATTTTGTCTTGTGCTGACGCTTCCCGCCATGTTGGTGGGAGCTGCGACTGCTGGCTCAGGAGTTGCGAACTACATGCCGGCGATGGTGCTTTATCCCTTCGCGATGCTCGCAGTGGGAGCATTTGATTTGCACTACGTCTACCTGCTGGTCCTTGCCGTGCTTCAGTTTCCCATCTATGGCACTGTGTTGGGATGGGGCAACCAAAAGCGATGTTTTGGTCTGGCGGTATTGGCAGTCCTGTTCGCTCATGGCGGCGCGGTATGGTTGGTTTTGAGTTTGGCGGATAAGTCCGTGCGATAAGGGAAAGATCTTTTTCTAATCTAGCCACAGAGGCCCTGGTCATTCAGGGCCTCTTCTTTTTTGAACGATGACCGAGGCTCTTGCGTGTGCCCGTCTTTTCTTTCCCCTTGACTGTCTAGAGAGAGATACAATACTCTCTCCCCAGACAGTCTGGAGGAGCTTGGTTACGGCGAGAATTTCTCGAGGAGCCGACTGATTTGGCTAATGACAGAACAGATTTGCTGCAGGGCACGCTGGAACTTCTGATACTCAAGACCCTGGCGCACGAGTCAATGCACGGCTACGGCATCGTGCAGCGTATCCACGACACGACAGGCGACTTGCTCAAAGTAGAGGATGGCTCACTCTATCCCGCACTCTATCGCATGGAGGAACGTGGCTGGGTGTCCTCGGAATGGGGAACTTCGGAAAATAATCGTCGGGCCAAGTACTACAAGTTAACGCGAAAAGGACGAAAGCAACTCGAACTGGAGTGCGCTAACTGGGACCGAATCTCGCGCGCAATCAATCGAATTCTGCAAACGACCTGAGTTAAGAACATGGCACCCGCAATCGCGCGACTACTCAAAAGCCTGGGCCGGAAGGAAATCGAACGGGAAGTCGATGAGGAACTAGAATTTCACGTCGGCCTGCTGCAACAGGAGTTTATTCGGCAGGGAATGTCCGCGGAAGAAGCGCAGAACGCAACCGAAGAGCGCTTTGGCGACATTCGGCGCGTTCGAAACGAGTGCGTTGCGATAAGCAAGCGTCAGCGGCCTGTTGTGCTGGTTTTGAAATTGATGTTTGCGCTGGTCTTTCTCTCTGGTGTCCTGGTAGCAGTGTTTAGCCCTGAGGCCCATGTGGACCGGGTGGGCCACTTACTGATGGCCATTGGCGCCCTGAGCTATTTCCTGGTTTATTCTCGTAATTTCAATCCCTCATTTTTTACTCCCAGAGCGTTGTTGTTGAAATCTGCTGCCCTGCGCAAATCCTCACCAAAGGACATTCGCAACGACCAGCGTAGTCCAGTGGAACGTCTCCTGTCCGACGACTGAGTTAGAACTCCGCATCACGGCTTCGACACCACCGGGCTTCAGCCCGTGGAGTTTCAGTTTCAACCTAAAAAAGCACCCTTACATTAGGAGATACCACCGGGCTTCAGCCCGTGGAGTTTCAGCTTCAACCTAGAAAAGCACCCTTACGTTAGGAGATACCACCGGCTTTA
>DATFRK010000432.1:0-7669 GCA_035263325.1 Pyrinomonadaceae bacterium
GGATAGTGTTTATTGCTAGCTCGCGAGCGTGCGGATCGCTGGGGGCCAGGTTGGCATGAAAGGAAATGTTTCGCGACGACCCCCACGACAAGTTTTCCAGTAGCGCTAGTTTTTCCCGTTCGGAGCCTAGGGCGAGATGCAGCCCGACAAAACGTTCTTCGATTTCGGTAGCCTGAGTTTGAAAGTTCACTGCCTCCGAGAGTTGACCACGAGCGGCGCTCAGACGAGCGAGACCGAGCGGAGTCTCCTGGGCTTTGTCGTCTGTCATTCCATGCTGGGTGTGGATTTCGAGTGCCCGCTGGTAGCACTCTTCGGCCTTCACATAGTCACCCGTTGTCGTATAAAGCATGCCCAGGTTATCAAGCTGCGCAGCAACGTTTAGATCCCGTGGTCCAAGCGACGCTTCCGTCAGCGACAAAGCCTTTTGAAACATTGCCAGAGTCTTGACGTAATCGCCGGTGTCATAGGCCACCCGACCGAGCAAGACATAAGAGTCAACCAGGTGATAGTTGTTTGGACCTAACAACTTTTCGAGTATGCCAATCGAGCGACGGTAATAGGCTTCACTCTGCGCATAATCATTGCGCGCATAAGCAATGTCTCCCAGCAACTGCAGCGCGAAGGAGGCATTAATCGAATCCATCTGGCGAGTTCTCTCAAAAATCGCTACGGCCTTCTGTAGTGATTCCTCGGCTTGGGCATAGTCACCTTTCAATTCGTAAAGGTCGCCCAGCGATCGATAGATATCGGCAACGCCCGGCGTCTCCGGTCCAAACAGCTTCTCTTTGATTTTGAGCGCGCGGCGGAAAAGCGCTTCCGTAGTCACGTAGTCGCCCACGTTCTGGTAAGAAGTTCCCAGGCTCAAAAGAGTTTCGGCGACCTCCAGGTTGTCAGGACCTAAATTTCTTTCCCTGATTTCGAGCGCTTGTTTCCATAAGGGAATAGCTTCGGAAGATTTGTCGTTACGCAGGTCATCCATCGCCTGGTCCACCAGTTCACGGGCTTGCTCCAATTCCAAATCACTTTTTGTAGCCGCATGAATGTCAGCGAGAAGTATTTCATAGCGACCGCTGGCGGCCTTGGCCCTTGTAAAAAGATCGATGCGGTAAATACCCGTGGCATCGACGACTCGCTCGAACATTACAGCGGGCGCCCTGACGAACATCGAGAGCACGGGTATTGCCGTGCCGTTGGGCTGAATCAGTGAGGCACGCACATCTATGCCCAGCTGCTTGATCTCGATTCTTAAGTACTGACCCTGCACCAAAGTAGTTTGATAGCTGTGTTTCTGGCCGGGGCCGATCTCACGTGCGACAGGCGTACCTAATTGGAGCGTGGCGGGTTCGGGATTCTGCGTTGCAGGTTTTATCTGCTGCTCTTGAAGGAGTGACGGAGAACGGACCATGGCCTGGGTGCCTTGCCCACCCGCAAGCACGAAGTAGCTCAAGAATAAAAGATAAGGACCCAGCTGTTTGCGGATCGCGAGGTTGTGCCCCATCGCATCTGACATTCGTGTGAGCATCGAACCCGCCTCCGACGGATAACAGAGGTTGGAGTTGGCCAGCGAGCGCTGTTAACTCGCCTGACTGAATGACACCGGCTCGGAACCGGGCAAGTATCGGGGGAAGCAGAAAAAAGGAGTGCGAAGAGGGACGTTTGTTCCGAACGATTCCGCAGTCACTCAGCCTTCAGATGAATTCAATGTCTTCGGTCGGGTCTGAAGGTTGGCCCGTCTCCTTCTGGACCTTCAGACGAAGCCTTCGTCGGTAGATTCGGAGACGGGATATTGTAGTTTGCGAGAGGTCGCGCAGTACAGGGAACTGGGAGCGCAGACGGCCCGCCTTCTACCTCAGACAAAAATGCGCACGGAGCACGCCGGGCTGTACTTCCAGATGTTGCTCCGTGCAGCCTCTGCGTCCCACCATCTTTATCTGCAATTCGCGCGACACCAATTCCTCAATTGTGCGACTCGTTGGGAGAAGGAAGAATCTCCTTCCAAGATGGCGAGTGTCGCGACCGCGAGTTGGTATGAATCACAGCTACCGCGCACTACGTCGTCTGGATTTGGTGACCAAACCACCTTATACATAAAAACTTTGGGATCTGTTTTGGCTACTTTCATCATCCTGGCAAGGAACTCTTTGGCATCATCCAGGCGCCCCCGCCGAAGCGCGATGACAGCCAAGGTATGATAAGAATCAGCAAGATAGGCTTTCGATCCTTTGAGGCTGTAATTGTCAACGTACGTGTTTAGGGCCGCTTCTGCCTGATTAAATGAGGACCAATCCTGAACGCGATTCCTTTCTTCCAAGATGTAGAATTTCTTGTCAAAGTAAGTTCCCAGGTAAAACGTTGCTCGTTCAGCTTGAACCGATTTCGGATATTTCGCGAGAATCTGTCGATAGCGGTCAGCAGCGCGGTCCGTTATATCGTCAAGGCCCTGATAGTAGGTGCCCTCCTTTAACAGCTGAGCGGCGGATTGAGCTCTAACTGAATAGGTGCAACCAACTGTCAGGAGAAAAGCGATGGTGATCGTGCACCGTACTCGTTCAAGATGTCTGGTTCTCATTTCCATTGCCCGTTTGACTGCTGTCAGTTGAGCCCTTAGCTTCGGAAGGACTTGGTAGCTTCAGACGTGCATACAGCACAGGAATCCCTCCGATTGTTCCGATGAGGCTGGTTAAGAACAGCATCTTGGGATCCCAGGCGGAATAAGTGCTTTGGTCGGCAAACACTACGAGTCTGAGATTAGCAAACAAAGCGATCACACATACCAAAACACCGGTGGCGAACGTTATAAAGGCAAAGACAAGCCGTTGTTTCTTAGTGATCACGTTAGCTTTTTGCAGTCGACTCAGATCGATCCGCACTATTGTTCCGGCGATGGCCCCCAGCAGGAGCATAGTCGCAAGCAAAACCAAATTGGGCCTGACTTCGAGGTCCATCGAAATCTGTTGGAGAGACTCCCTGCCATATTGATCTTGATAATTGACATTGAGGTAAGCTTTGGGAATTCTGAGTCCGCTCAAGGCACGAAAGAAGCTTAAGGGTTTTGCTTGAAGGCTAATTGTCACTTGTTGGGGAGAGTTACCACTCTTTAACTTTAGAGGAGTGCTGCTAGCTGTCGCCTGCAAAAGATCGCTAGGTTCGGAGGTCACCGAAACCTGAGTTAACTCTATCGGGTAAGGCAATTTGTTGATGACGACGAGATTCAGTGTCGAACAAAGCTTGCCACTCCAACATTCTACGGACTTCTGCGATTCCTTAGTAAGCTCAAGCCAATCCCCGCCTGCGGCGCCCATAGGCACCGTGAAGTATAAGCGGTCGGTTTTACTCCCTAGAGAGACTACTATCCGCATTTGGTAAGGCTCGGGTCTAAGCTCATTGCCAAGCCTAATCGAATAACGGTACGAAATCTTAGTGGTAGGTCCCTTATCTACGTGTGGTTCTGAGGGGGCTTCCGCGATAACTCCGGGTTGGCGACCGGGATCAGCGACTTCCAGGCTTTGGATGTTTAGGAGTGGACTGTCCTTAGGACCGTAGGCTGTTATGAGCAGGGTTACGAAGTGGTAACCACTCTTATAAGGCGTAAGTTCTTTCTCTCCCTCTTGTAACGAGTAACAAATAATGAAATCGTGGCCGCTCAGGGTCACAACTGAGCGATTGTCTGGTTTGTCTTTACATGGGACCTCACTAATCCAGGGCGCTGCAGCTGGATCTTGAAAGTCATCGGCTTGCACCAACATCGGGCGCAATAAAAAGACCACTACGATGACCACATAGGACCAATACCTTAGAGATTTCTGAGCACTTCTTTCAGACATTTTAGGTATTCTCCGGCACGCAAGTTCTGTTTGAATGACTTGAGCCGGCAGAAGCTGAAGACCAATCTGGTCAAGTTAGAATTAACCCTCGATTCCATGCGAGGTGCGAGGAAGCAGGCCCGTGAAAATTTAGCGTCGCGAAATGCCGCGCAGAAAAATTCCTCATTTAACTCGGTTGTCAATGCCATAGCGTCCGAGGGAATAAACCCCTGGATGCCGATCACGCTCTGCTATACCAATGGTTGCTGGAGGTTTTTGGGCTCTTAGTCAGTCCATTGCGAAAGCGTTTCTGCCTCTATTAATGATGACTGTACCGGCAAAAACATTTCGTACTCGCAAAAAAATGGTAATGCATCTGTAAGTTGCCATCGGGAACCCGGAGCGGTAGCGACGGGAAGCTACGATCAACTCTCCTTAAGGAGAGATGCTAAGGTTGACCGTACCATCCCGTCGCTGCCGCTCCGGGTTCTTTATTGCAGCAAGAATTACAGGTCGAAGGGTTTCTTAAGAATGCTGAAGGTCTTCTTCAAGGCGTTACCGGTCTTCTTGAAAACTAGACCAACTTTTGAGTCTTTCTTTTCGGGCACCACAACTGTCTGTTTACGGCTGAAATCAGCGGACGAAGATCGTACCGGCGCCGTGGCGACAGGAGGTGGAGAAATGCGGCGGGGCGTCGAACTTCTGGCGACGGTGGCGTGACTGCGATGGGCAACCTTATGAGCGTAAGCGATGATTCGTCTTTTTCGCGGTCTACGAAGGGGTGCAGCTTTTACAGTTGGGTCGATGAGTTCGGCTATCCAGACCGGCCTATTTAGCGGCGGTGGACTTGATGGCCTGTAACGAACGATCAGGAACGTACCTAACACCAAAAGTACACTAGCCAGTAACACCAGAGTGGTCCTGAGATTAAGCAAACGACCAAGGTTCAGTCTCTTCGCCGGGGGTACAATTCGGTCGGCAAGGGGGGCGGGATCGGCCAGCGGTGTCAGTTCGCTGCCATCAAAGTCGCAGACCTGTTCCCGGTCTTCAAAGGTGAAATGACACTGCGGACAGAGCTTCATGGGCTTAACCGCGACTTCAACTATTAAGGCGAGGCACGGGGCTGGGATTGGGAAAGCGGCCTTTCATGACCGCTCGCATGGGATCCGCAATCAAGAGGATACACACATCCGTCCTAACGGACAACGATCTCGGTAAGATGCCACGGCCTTGCGCCGTGGAGTTTCCCGGTCACGGCTAGAAAGGCCAATCCAGCCCCGGGGCCAAGATGCCACGGCCTTGCGCCGTGGAGTTTCCCGGTCACAGCTAGAAAAGCCAATCCAGCCCCGGGGCAAGATGCCACGGCCTTGCGCCGTGGAGTTTCACGGTCACGGCTAGAATCAGACGACTCCAAAAATGAAACGTGAACCTCCATGGCACAAGGCCATGGCATCCCAGATTTGTTTTGCACTCATTTATTAGCGGCGAGCGTGAAAGTCCATGGCACAAGGCCATGGCATCGAGGCCCGGTGTCATCAATTCTTCTTGCCACGAAGGGATTCCCGTGCCTATGCTCCTGCTAAGCAAAACGGTTGCGATGAGCAGAACAGTTCACACATTACTAGCGTCGCTCTTCGTCGCGAATCTCCTGTACGCCGAGGCGATGGGCCAACAGGCTCGTACTTATCCTCCATTTACGTTAGTCAGCCGTTCAACTGAATATGACGCCCAGGGTGAAAGAGTTGCTGTTTCGACCTTCACGCGCTATGAGTCGTCGAATGGGGACTGGCGGGTTGTCGGCAAGTTCGGCGGCGATGAACTCGCAACACTTTATTGGCGTGGCAAAGGTGTCTATAAGTCAAACTCCAGGACCAGCCGCATCATAAAAGAGAGCGAGCATGCTCCGGGATGTCCGCTACGCACTGCGGAAGAACTGCGTGCCGACCCAAAGTTTACACGTAGTGAAGAGGTGTTGGGATTTACTGCTTATGTTCTTACCGAACGTCCGGCCAAGGATCTGGTAATCGAGCATTACTTCGTACCGGAGCTGGGAGGCGGCACGCCAATCAAGCAAGTGACGGCATACAGCAATGGTCCGAAATTCGTAAGCGAGCCAATTAGCGTCACGCTGGGTGAGCCTGCTGCCGGCGACATTACTGGTCCAGGTTATTTGCTAATTGAGCAAGTGCCGATCTTCTTGCAAAAAATTAGCGAGCAACTGCTTACGAAGCCCGAACCTGATTATCCCCGAGAGACACTCGCGCTTGGGTTATCTGTGGTTGTGAATGTGACAGTTGTCGTCGACGAAACCGGCCGCGTCATTTTTGCCAGCGCCAGGGCGGGAAGTGGGCCGCAAGCTTTACGTGAGGCTGCAGTAGAAGCTGCGTACAAGGCTTCATTCAAGCCAATAATCGTAGCTGGCAGTGCTGTCGTGGCCAGCGGGTTCATCGACTACCAGTTTGTTTTGCCAAAGTAGTCTTTCTGAACACTAATCAACTTAAAACTCTTTCTTCGCTCCGACAGCTCAAGAGTATTAAACAACAAAGACACTCGCATTAGCCGAACGGAGTAGTGTTATATTCAGCCCACTGCTAGTAACGAATTCTGACATTTCTCACGGAGGTTACTATGTACCTTACTATGCGTAGACTTTTGCTTTTGGTTGTCACCTTGTTCCTGGCAATGACCGTGGCCCAGGCCCAGGGGAATAGCGCACACTGGAGCTTCTTTCTTGGCGGTTTTGGCAGTTTCACTCACTTCGGAACGCAACTCGAACAGTTTCCCGTGATTGGGTTCTTTCCCAGTCCGATATTCAGCAAAACAGTTTATATGGGCACTTGCTTTGGGGGCGGGCTAGGGCCGACTTGCGGAGGAATTAGCTTCGAGGCTACCGAATCAATTCATCCAGATCGGGTGAACCCTGGTCAGCTGCAAGTCGATGGAACTCTGACCCGGTCAATCGGTGATGGCAATGGTTCTGTGTTTGGCACCTATGTTTGCCACTCAACTAGCGGTGGTGCTGCGCGTACCTGGCAGATGGAATGTCAGGTGACTATCACCGGAGGTACCGGAAATTATCTGAACGCCACCGGCTTTGGCCAACTTCAGCGAAGCATGCAGCTGTTCCCGACAAATTCGCTCAGTGTGGTGGAACTCTCGAATTGGTCAGGAAGCATAACAGTCGTGCCTAGCCCGAATTGATACAGGCTTGTGAGGGCATCGGTCGCCCACAACCAGATATCATCTTAAAGCAGATCGACGTTGGCCCAACCTAAGAGGCCTCCGTTTGCGAATTTCGCTTCAACTGCCAAAGGAAATGAAGAATCTTCACCAGCTCTTGAGGCCGCAAAAGTTGGGGCCGCTGCTGGCCCTGTTGCTTTTGTCATGTGGATTGCCCGCCCAGTCGCAAAAGAAGCAGTTGCGCCCCACTGAGCTGATTGACAACGCCAGTGCTTTTCTCAACCAGTCTATCGACGTAGAAATTCTCGAGCCGCTCTATGGACCATCGACTCCCGCAGAACTTGCCAGAGTCGAATATGGACAGGTAGAAGTTCGCATTCCGGAGGAAATGAGTGGCCGCGTCTCACTGGTCCCCGAGGCATTCACGGTGAACGATGCAAATCGCTATCGGCACAAGTTTGATCGGATAGTCGAATCACCAATACGCGTGCTAGGTGAGTTTTTGAAGGATGATGAGATGAGCGGTGCGGAACATCGACCAGTCTTCGTAATTCGAGTCTCATCATTTGAACCAATTGATCTGGGGCCTCCAGAAAAGGTTACTTCGTTGAATGAGATTAAAGCTGATCCCGCCCGTTGGGACCGTAGGCAGATTGTTTATGAAGGTATCTATCAAAACCGTTTTG
>DATFRK010000433.1:0-4911 GCA_035263325.1 Pyrinomonadaceae bacterium
CCAACAGCGATGTTGAAAACGCAATCGAGGCGGGCAACAACGCGCGCGATCGGAAGGAATACCCGGAAGCCGAGCGCGCCTACAAACTCGCGGCGCAGCTATCGCAAAACGATGAGCGCGCTTTTATGGGCCTGGGCAATATCTACCTGGACCAACAGCGCAATGAAGAAGCGGTCGCTGCCTATCGCAAGGCAACGGAACTCAATCCCAAAAGCGCAGGGGCATTTGAGAATCTGGGGGATGCCTACTACCGGCTCGGCAAATACCAGGAGTCGATAGACGCGAGTACGCAATCGATCCGGCTAGCGCCCGAACCGCCGGGCGCCTATTGGACCATGACCTGGTCCACCCTCAGCATTGGCGATGGTGAAACTGCGGGTCACATGGCCGAGGCCTTTGTTGATCGGTGGCGACCGCTGTATGCAGGTGACGCGCCTTACTACATCACTTTTGCCGGCTACGTTGGCTACCGCGAGGCGGGTCGAACGGAAGCCGCCGCCAAGCTCATGACGATGGCGCCAAAATCAAGTGAGTGTTCAGATCAGAATTGGGTTTGCCGGTTGTTAAAAAACCTGCGTCATGAGATCAGCGCCGAAGAACTCTTAAGCGAGGCCAAAGACAACGGCAGGCTGACTGAAGCACATACGTATATTGGCATCGATCTCGCTCTGTCGGGACGGCGCGACGAAGCGCTGCCACATCTTCGCTGGGTTGTAACCAATGGTGAGCGGAACTTTACAGAGTATCCCATCGCCAAATACTGGCTCGCAAAATTGGACAGATAGATCAAACTCAACCTTTCCCACACCTTTCTGCTGACCAGATTCTTAGAAGAGCGTAATCGAAGGTAGGGCTACAAACGATGCCAGCCGAGGTTCTAAACGGATGAATCTATCTTCACCTTTCAACTCTCTTCGTTAACCGCGCGGCGCTAGTCTGCCTCTCCGCGTTGAGTGTGTGTAGAGAGGCGTTTACCGCAAGACGCAGAGTACGCCGAGGTTAACGCAGAGAGTTGAATCAGAACTAACACCTCCTACTCGGCGGCGATCACTCCTCGCCGAAGAACCTCCTGCGGGCCAAGTCATCCGCCGGCAGTTCAGGACCACTGAACAAGTGATCAGGAACGCGCGTTTCATCCGCGGCAATCAAAGGCATCGCCCGTTCCCGACGAGCGTCTGCTTCCGCACCTTGTTCCAAAAACATCGAGCGAAACCACTGCGAAACCTTGCGCACCACTTCTGAGTAGCGATCATGTTCGTCCGCATAGCCGTGGCCTGCCACATCCCAATCGTCGTTTGCCAACAGATAATCGCGTAACACTCTTACGTCACGCACGGTCGTTGCCAATCCCTGGCCGAAGGCGGGATCAGTCGTCGAAGCTGCATCACCAATCAATGCCACTCCATCTTTGTAAGGATGGTCCACCCAGAAATCACCGCACCGAAATGAGGCCAGTGGCCCAATAGCCCGGGCATTCTCAAAATAGCCCGCCAGCATTTCCGCTTTCCGGGCCTCAGCCAAAAACCGAGGCACATTCTCGTCGCCTTGCAAGCGGTAACCTGCATCCTCCTGGTACGCGACGTAGGCGCGACAGCGACCGTCGCCGGCCGGTGTCAACGCAGTTTCCTGACCGAGCGGTGGCAGGAAGATAAGAAATGACTGACCCGGGGGTGAAGTGACGCCCTCAAGTAGCAAACCAGCAAAGTAGAAGGGCTGTAGCCGCTCGTGCTGCTCAAACCCCAGCCACTTGCGCGCCGCCGACGTGCGTCCATCCGAGGCAACCACAAGACGCGCGTCTATGTCTTCCGTGCCATTCTCAGTTTGTACTGTAACTGACGGCCTGGACCCTGGCTTGATATTCGTTACGGTTACGCCGCGGCGCACCTCTGCCCCTGCATCCTGCGCGGCCTTGAGCACCGTCTCCTGCATCTTCGGATGATAGAAGCCGAGTCCGGGAAGTTTTTGGGGAGTGGTGGTAGTGAGGTCTCTTGGTCCAAAGCCCAGATCCGTGATCGGCGCATCGGTGCCGCAGGAGTCGCGAACAAGTTCGTAGATGCCCAACTCCTTTGCTTCAGCAACTCCCCACGGAGTCATAAATTCGCCGCGCACCCGATCTTTGAATTCTCTCTCGCGCTCGAGAATCAGAACGCGTTTCCCTTTCTCAGCCATCACCTTGGCCAGGGCTGAACTTCCTAACCCGCCGCCAACTGTCACAATGTCATATCGTTCCGAGGTCATGTGTTACTCCTTTTTACTAAAAAGACTTCGAATCAAAGCTGGTGTTACTTGTCAGCACCAAATGAAAGCTTCTCCGAGAAGAATGCAAACACACGCGTCTCAACGCGTTGGCGTATGAGGCTACCGTGAGTGCCGGCCTCGTAGATCTCAAACGTATGCGGAATTCCCTGTTCGGCCAGGGCTGCGGAAAGCATTCGCCCCCCAACTCGAATTGAAGCAAACTCTTCCTTCTGCCCAATGTCAATAGCTATGCCGTGCAACTTTAGTAAGTTGTCCTTGTTCTCACTGACCATGTAGAGGGGAAGATTTGCTTTCCACTTCGCGTAAGCAACATCATTCTTTTCAATGCGGCCGTCGCGTTCCTGGTAGGGAAAATCGACAAAGAACGGCGGGTGGGCCGGGTTTGGCGACAGGGCCGCGGACAGCGCAACAAACACGACCTGGTAAAACTCATCGAATGATCGTGGGGGCGATTTCAATTGATCCCTGGACGTGAGATGAAGTGTCTTGGACCAGGCTGGATTATCCGGTCCAAAATCTCCTTCCATGCCGGTGCAACACGGACTCATGGCATAGATTGAACTGAAGACGTCCGGATGCCTCATGCCCAGGACCAGTGCCCCATAACCACCCATAGAATGGCCAGCGACCCCACGACTCTCGGGCTGCGCCAGGGTGCGATAGTTTGCATCGACGTAGGAGACCAGGTCACGCAGTATGTAGTCTGCCCAGTTCCCGGTGACCACCGAATTCGCATAGAAGGAACCAAGGTAGGCATTTTTTGCTGTGGGCGCGACGACGATCATTTCTTTGCTTTTACCGCTGCTGATCAAATCGTCCATTACTGCATTAAGACGCAGCCCCTGGTAGCCACCATCTGTCCAGGCCTTCAAGTCACCGAGAAATCCATGCAGCAGGTAGACCACCGGATATCGTTTCGTGGCAGAGGTGTTGTAGCTTGGTGGCAGGTAGATGACGGCGTTCTGTTCGAGTGGATCTGACAGCAGGTTGCCTTTAAGCGAAGGCGCAGGAACTTTGACCTCAACTAGTTTCCCAGCTGCAGGAGCTGCCTGTTGCCCAAAACAGACGGAAGCAAGTGAAAGCAGACATAGCAGAACAAAAATGGGGGCAATTCTCCGATGGATCATTCATAGCTCCTTAGTTTTTCTGGCAGTGTAGCCAGAATTCACGCAGGTTCAAGCTAAAATTCAATTAAATCTCTTGACTTTTATTGGCGGTCGACTAGAGTCACCCTGCTACCTCGCGAGCTGAATACCCCGAGCCGAACGCCAGCTCCAGAGTAATAACTTCAAACTAAAAATCCGCCTTTCTCCTATGTATAAACTAGAAACTGCCGGGCAAGTCAGCGAAGAATTAGAACAAAATCTCTTCCTCAAATCCCTCCTGGAAGCAAACATTGACGGCATTATTGCCTTTGACGCGGAGTGTCGTTATACCGCCTGGAACCGGGCGATGGAAGAGTTCTCGGGCGTAAAGCGGGAACAAGCCCTGGGAAAGTGTGCCTTCGACTTGTTTCCCTGTCTAAAACAGACCGGCGAGGATAACTACTATTTGCAAGCGTTGTCGGGGACGACCGCAGTTGCGGAAAATCGCCCCTACACAATTCCGGAAACCGGGCGTTCTGGTTTCTTCGATGGCTATTATTCACCGCGGCACGACGAAAACGGCAAGGTTGTCGGTGGCGTAGCAATTATTCGTGACGTTACTGACCGCAAGCGTGCCGAAGCCACCGCGTTGGATGCCCATCGACTAGCTTTTCACGTCGAGAACACTCCCCTCGCTGTCATCGAATGGGACCATGAGTTCAGAGTCCTGCGTTGGTCACCGGCGGCAGTCCGTCTGTTTGGTTGGCGCGCCGACGAGGTGCTGGGCAAGCGCTTCACTGATTGGGAGTTTGTGGTACCGGACGATGTGGACGTGGTCCACGAAGTCGGCTTCAGACAGATCGAGGGCACTGAGCAGCATGGGGTTACGCGAAATCGTAATTATACGAAACTTGGGAGTATCTTGAGTTGCGAGTGGTACAACTCCGCTCTTTACGACAACTCCGGAAACTTGATTTCAGTTCTCTCACTGGTACTGGACGTCACTGTAGCAAGCAGGATCGAGGAGGCGCTGCGGCAATCAGAGGCCCAGTATCGCTTGCTGTTCGAGTCGAATCCTCACGCGATGTGGGTCTACGATCAACAGACGCATCAGTTCCTGGCGGTGAACGAAGCGGCGATCCAGCACTATGGCTACTCGCGCCAGGAATTCCTCGCCATGACCATTGAGGACATTCGGCCGCGTGAAGACGTGCGGCTACTTCACGATTACTTGAAGCATGAGAATCCCGAGTATAACCGCGCTGGGGAATGGCGACATCAGAAGAAGGACGGCACGATCTTTACGGTCGAGATCACTTCCAATCGTTTGAACTTTGAAGGTCGCACAGCAGTCTTTGTCCTCGCGAATGACATTACCGAACGGAAGTTGGCAGAAAACGCGCTGCGAGAGAGTGAAGACCGTTATCGGGACCTGGTAGAGAACAGTCACGAACTCATGTGCACTCACGATTTGGAAGGGAAGATCTTATCGGTCAACCCGTGGGCTGCTCGAGTTCTCGGCTACCCACAAGAGGCTCTCATTGGCATGAACGTGCGCGATGGTTTA
>DATFRK010000434.1:0-3956 GCA_035263325.1 Pyrinomonadaceae bacterium
GGAGAACCTACCACCACTTGCTCCTGGCCGCTGTAGCGTGAAAGCGATACCTGAAATGACGCCAGCAGCGTCATGAAAAGCGTGACGCCATTTTGCCTGCTTAATACACGCAGCGCATCGGTCAGCTGGTCGGACAACGCAAACGCCTCGCGCGCCCCTTGAAACGTTTGCATGGACGACCTCGGATGATCGACCGGCAAACTCAGCACCTCGGGAGCACCCTCAAGCTGCTGCTTCCAATAGGCAAGTTGCTTGTCTAACACCTCGCCTTGCAACCACTCGTGCTGCCACTGGGCAAAGTCGGCGTACTGGATCGGCAGCTCCGGCAAAGTCGATGGCTTACCAGCTACAAAGGACTTGTACAAAGCCGATAATTCCTGCGCGAAGAGACCTGACGACCAGCCATCGCTGACAATGTGGTGCATCGTCATCACCAACACGTGTTCGTCGTCGTTGAGGCAAAGTAACTGGGAACGAAATAGTGGCCCCTGCTCCAGGTCAAACGGCTGCTCATACTCTTTCTGGGCCAACTGGCGAACCTCAACTTCACGCTCAGCAGCTGGGATACTTCTTAGATCAATCACCGGCAAAGTAAAAGAAGCCACCGCAGTGATTCTTTGTACCGGCTGCCCGTTGATTGTGGGAAACGTGGTACGGAGTGCTTCGTGACGCCGCAGGATTTCATTGAGACTGCTTTCCAGTGCCGGCCGGTCGAGACTTCCCAACAGGCGCAAGCCACCCGGAAGATTGTAAAGAGATGTGCCAGGCTGCCACTGATCCAAAAACCAGAGTCGTTGTTGGGCAAACGACAGGGGAATTGAACCGTTGTGAGACCTTCGCTTGATTGCCTGGTTCGCGGCGGCGTGTTGTTTCTTTTCCAGCAGGAGCTGAAATAGCTCACGCTTTTTAGGAGACAGCGCCTCGAGTTGTTCGGCTAAATTGCTCATTGAGGATTTCTAAGGACTAGTTACTTTAACAATTCGTCAACCTGGTCATCAGCGAGTGCTTCAATCATTTTCAGGAGCTTCGCTTCTTCGCTTTCGTTTTCCTGTTGCATGCGGGAAATGATCTCGGCCAAACCGGCAACAGTTTGAGTTTCAAAGAGAGTGCGTAAGGGAATCTCGACCTGGAACTTTTGCTGCAAACGCGACAGTAGTTGCGTCCCCAACAACGAATGTCCGCCCAGGTCGAAGAAGTTATCGTGAATGCCCACTTGCTCCACACCTAACAGTTCAGCCCAGATCCTGGCGATGATCTCCTCCACCTCGTTGGTCGGCGCTACAAACTCGTTGCTTAACTCCGGGCGCGGATAAAGCACTACCTGTTCCGGTTCGCTGCTGACATCCGTGGTCGCTTCAGCGTGCGACAGTTGGGTCATAATCGCACGTAGATCCCGAGTAGCGACCGCGACTTGTGGTAAATCGCTAGCGAGGATGCGATCAAAGACCGCCAACCCTTCCGCGGTGGAGATGCCATTCTTAAGTTCTTCAAGACGTCGCGCTTTCATGTCTGCGGGCACTTCGGTGTCGACGGCCATGCCGACTTCGCCCCAGACGTCCCAGTTGATCGCGGTGGTGAAAGTGCTATTCCGTCTTTGGTTGCGTTGGGCAAAAACATCCAAAAAGGAATTGGCCGCGCAGTAGTCCACTTGACCGAAGCCACCGGCTATCGAAGCGAGAGAGGAACAGAGCACAAAGAAATCCAGCTTCGTGCCGCTGAAGATCTGATCAAGTACCAGCGCTCCGCCAACTTTCGGGCGCATCACGTTGTCGGCAACCTCGCGAGTCTTGTACTGAATGATGCCACCGCCGGCGATGCCCGCCGCGTGGATAACACCGTGAATCTCACCAAACCCTTCCTGGCCTTTGGCGACGACCGCTCGCATTTCCTCAAGCTGCGAAACGTCGGCGCTGAGGACCAACACCGCGCCTCCGAGGCTTTCCAATTCTTGAAGCTTTCTGATCTTGCGAGAGACGGAATCATCGTCCGAGTGACTTCCGAGCCACGCATCCCATTCGGATCGCTCCGGAAAGGAAGATCTTCCGACGAGGATGAGGTGCGCTTGGACAGTGCGCGCGAGATGTTCAGCTAACACGAGGCCAATGCCGCCCATACCGCCGGTGATCAGATAGGTTCCGTTTTGCCGGAGTCGGAGCGGGGCGTCGTTTCGATCATCGAGGCGCACGGGTTCGAACGCCGGCACCCAGCGATAAGCCCCACGGTAAGCAGCGAACGGCTCCGCCGAATCCGCATTGAGTTCAGCCAACAACTGTTCCAACAGCATTTCGCCAGGACCGGTGGTTTGCACATCGAGGCAACGGCAATTGATGTTCTGGTATTCCTGCGGAATAACTTTGCAGATACCGAGGATAGTCGCCTTCTCAGGTTGCAGATCTTCCGATCCATTCACATCCTGCAAGTTGTTAGTGACCACCCAAAGCGACAAAGGAGTCGTGATGTCATGTTCGCCAAGCGCCTGGGTCAACGACAACAAGCTGTAGAAACCGAGATCCTGCCACGCGTTGAAATCCCGCTTAGCGTCAGAGACTCCCCACAGGTGGACCACCCGCCGGGGCATGTTGTCAGCGGCGAGCAGTTCTTTAACCAGGGCCGCATAGTCTGCTGGCTGGCCGGGATCTATTTCGTATTGTCCGGCGGCGATACGACTAAACTTCTCTCCCGGCCTGACGACCACCACCTCGTGCCCTTTGGCACTCAGTGTTTCAGCCAACTTCGACCCGACCTGGCAGTCGTCAAGAAACAACAGCCATGATCGACCCACCGCCAGCGTTGACTGTGGGGAAAGCGGCAAGCGTTTCCATGATGGCACAAAGGTCCAATCCGCCAGCGCAAGTCTCTTAGTTAACTGGGCCAATAACGATGGCGCGGCTTGCGAGTCTTTCGGAGCCGACACCCAGTAGCGTCGTCTTTCGAACGGATAAGTTGGCAGTGGCACGCGTTGCCGGCGCTCTTCAGCATGGAAACTGGCCCAATCGATGGTGGTGCCTTCGGTCCACAGCCGTCCCAAAGTATTCAGTAGAAACGAGAGGTCCGACTGCGTTTCTTGTGGATGCCGCAAAGAGGAGAACACCGGCTGCTTGTTTCCCCTGGCGAAATACTGTTTCGCCAACGTACTCAGCGTTTGTCCCGGGCCGACTTCGAGGAAGATCCGTTGCCCTTGTCCGGTTAGTTCCTCCAGGCCGTCTGTGAAGCGCACCGCGTGACGCAAGTGATTGGCCCAGTACTCGGGATCCATCGCTTCCGCTTCCGTAATCCAGCGGCCTGTCAAATTGGAAACAAAGGGAATCGCCGGCGCCTTAGGTTTCGTTTGCCGTACTCGATTCTTAAAAGGTTCAAGAATCGGGTCCATCATCGATGAGTGAAACGCATGCGAAGTATGCAAGCGACGACAGGCAAGTCCTTTGCCCACCAATTCACTTTCGAAATGTTCAATAGCCTCACTGGGTCCGGAGACCACGGTGAGCGCCGCCGCGTTGATGGCCGCCACCGACACACCAGCAAAGCCGTTCTGCCCCAACAACAATTCGGTATCCTGGGCAGCTAACGGGACCGTCAACATTGATCCGGACGGCAAGCTTTGCATTAGACGGCCGCGTTCGGCGACGAGTGACAGCGCCTCTTCAAGCGAAAACACTCCCGCCAGGCAAGCAGCCACATACTCGCCAATGCTATGCCCAATCATCGCACTCGGCTGCACGCCCCATTTCATCCACAACTTCGCCAGTGAGTATTCCAGGGCGAAGAGTGCCGGCTGGGTTAGTTGAGTTTGCTTGAGACGCTCAGTTGCTTCCGCTTCGCCATCAGCCTCGGGATAGAGCAGCTGCCGCAGGTCGAGACCCAGTTCCGGCAACAGCAGTTCGGCGCAATGGTCGAACTCAGTGCGAAAGGTTGGCTCTTTCTCGTAGAGACCTCGGCCCATCTGCACATATTGCGCA
>DATFRK010000435.1:0-7475 GCA_035263325.1 Pyrinomonadaceae bacterium
TTCAAGGTGACGGATGGGTTGATCGATCAGTTTGGCAAGGAGCGCGTGATCGATACGCCGATCTCTGAGGCAGCCATCGTGGGTGCCGCGTGCGGCGCCGCGTTGATGGGGATGCGACCGATCGCTGAATTTCAATTTATCGATTTTATCTCGGCCGGTTTCGATCTGCTGACGAATTACGCCGCCAAGTGTCGTTATCGCTGGGGTGCAGCAATTCCGGCGGTGTTTCGTGGTCCCTGTGGTTCCGGGGTGCGCTCGGGACCATTTCACTCACTCAACGCCGAGTCGTTCTTTCTGAATACGGCGGGACTGAAGATCGTCGAGCCTTCTACCGCTTACGACGCGAAGGGGCTGATCAAAGCCGCTATTCGCGATCCTGACCCGGTACTCTTCTTCGAACACAAAAAACTCTATCGGCTGCCGCGTCTGCGCGAGGAGTTACCTGCCGACGACTACATCGTGGAAATCGGCAAAGCCCGCGTGGCCCGCGCCGGTAGGGATCTTTCCCTGATCACTTTTGGGGCGATGGTGTTGACAGCCCTTGATGCGGCGACAGAACTGGAAAAGGAAGGACTGGACGTTGAGGTCATCGATTTGCGGACCCTGGCGCCGCTTGATAAGGCTGCCATCCTTGCCAGTGTAAAGAAGACGAGTAAAGCGATCGTGTTGCACGAAGCTTCCCGCACCGGCGGCATCGGTGGAGAGATCGCGGCGCTGATCGCTGAAGAGGCATTCGAGTGGCTCGACGCGCCGGTGTTGCGAGTAGCGTCGATTGATACGCCCGTGCCTTATTCGCCGCCCCTGGAAGATTACTACTTGCCGCAAATTAAAGATGTGGTGGAGGCCGCCCGTAAGTTGGCAGCCTACTGAGATCTGGTAGCGTGGCTGGCGTTGGGCCATCCATTCAAGACAACCTTGGAGACGAGATGAGTACTGAAGTGGTAATGCCGCAGATGGGTGAATCCATTGCGGAGGGAACAATCACGAAATGGCTGAAGCAAGTCGGTGAACATGTCGAGCGTGATGAGCCTCTGTTTGAGATCTCAACCGACAAAGTCGACGCTGAGATTCCGTCGCCCGCCGCCGGTACGCTGACTGAGATTCGTTTCAAAGAGGGAGAGACCGTCGAGGTCAACACCGTCGTAGGTGTTCTCGATGGTGATTCTGCTGGAACAGCTGAACAGCCTCCCGCAGCCGCAGTCGAAGAGAAAGCGGCCGCGCCCGAACCGCCACCGCCCGTCCCGGCCACACCAGCGCCGGCGCCGCCACCTCCGCCTCAAGTAGTCGAAGCCGCCCCGCGGGCGCCTGAGCCGCCGCCACAAAAGCTGGTTCCCCCAGCGTCGCCGGCAAAGGCTGATGTCACAACTACAGTCGCCGGCAAAGATGCAGGGGCGGAAAGTAGTGCGGAAGATCTGAGACGCTCAAAATCCAGTCCACTGGTCCGGAAGATTGCTGCTGAACACGGAGTAGACATCACCAGGTTGGAAGGGACAGGGCTGAGCGGCCGGGTAACTAAAAACGACATCCTCAGCTTCATCGAATCGAGAGGTGGCGCCGTGGTCCAACCTGGCGCGGTTGATGTTCCTGCTGCGCCCGCGACCACGGTACAAACGCCCGTTGCTGCTCCACCGCCGCCTAAACCAGCCGCTGGTGATCGAGTGGAACAAATGAGCGTCATGCGCAAGAAGATTGCGGAGCACATGGTCCTATCGCGTCGCACCTCCGCGCATGTGACGACCGTCTACGAGATCGACATGACGCGAGTCGCCAAACTCCGCGACGAGCACCGTGACTCTTTCCTGGAACGGACGGGGACGAAGTTGACCTTCATGCCCTTCATTTTCGAAGCAGTCAACAAAGCGTTGCGTAAGTTTCCGATCTTCAACGCCCAGGTCAATGGCGATCAGATCATTTACAAGCAGGACATCAATCTGGGGATGGCAGTCGCACTTGATTGGGGTCTGATTGTTCCGGTGATTAAGCGCGCCGATGACCTTAGCCTTTCCGGGTTGGCCCGGGCGGCAAATGACCTGGCTGACCGCGCCAGGACCAAGCAGTTGAAGCCTGACGAAGTGGCCGGGGGTACGTTTACGATTACCAATCCCGGGGTCTTTGGTGGTCTATTTGGCACCCCGATCATTAACCAGCCACAGCTGGCAATTCTGGGCATCGGTAAGATCGAAAAAAGGGCCAAGGTCTTAACTACGGCCGACGGCGATGACTTCATCGGGATTCGCTGGATGGCCTACTTTGCGTTGAGTTTCGACCACCGGGTAATCGATGGTGCCGACGCTGAAAGGTTCCTTGCATACGTAAAAGAACAGCTGGAAGCTGGGGAGTTTTCTGTTTAATCTCTAACAACTTTGCGACATAGAATTGTGAACGGCGGCAGCCCTAACGCGTGGTTGTCGCCGTTGCATTTTGCCTAAAATAAAGATTGTTATTGCGATCAAGTGGTGATTCGATGAAGAATAGTAGAGCCCCTTGACTTACCTTCAGCTTAGGTCTAAGACATCTTCGCCGAAACACAAGTTAGGCGGAGGCGAGTCGGAAAACTCGTCTAGTGTAGTTTGATATTACGCGGACGTACCGAGAGGCACGGACCAGCAAAACAAGGAGAGTAAACCGATGGTATTCACAAAGGTTAGAATTTTATCCCCGGCAGTTCTTACTACCTGCCTTTTAGTCTTCTCAGCCTCCCTGGCAGTGGCGCAAGATAAATCCACCCCGACCGGCTCGCGCTCAGTCGTGAGTGGCCAAAAGATGAAGATCAAGGGCGTGGTCACACGACGTGACGCCGACACGTTCACGGTTCGCGACATGAATGGCGTGGATACCGTTGTGCGGTTGAACGATAGGACCAGCGTCAAGACGAATGGCGGGTTTATGCGCAGTGGCACCAACTATGCGCAGACCAGCATCCTTCGCGGACTGAACCTGGAAGTGGAAGGACGTGGCAACGGCCAGGGAGAATTAGACGCGGAGAAAGTTCGCTTCAGCGACAATGACATGAAGACTGCTCGAGCCGTTGAATCACGCGCGACGCCACTGGAAGAAAGGGCTTCTGATACTGAAGCCAAGTTGACCCAGGTCGAAGCTAATGCTCAACGTCTCTCCGGTCAGTTGGAAGAACTGCAGGCGGTCTCGAATGCCGCTCGCGGTGGCGCCAAGGCAGCGCAGGAAACTGCTGATGCCGCAGTGGCCGGCGTAAACGCGACCAACGAGAGAATCTCGTCGTTGGATGATTACGAACCGCAGACAGCCTCGGCAGTGAACTTCAAGAGTGGCAGCGCCATTCTCTCGCCTGAGTCAAAGACTACGCTTGATGATCTGGCCACCAAGGCACTCAATGCGAAAGGCTATGTGTTGGAGGTTTCGGGCTATGCCGATTCGCGCGGTAAGGTGGACTTCAATCGAGCCCTGAGTCAAAAACGCGCTGATGCCGTTATTCGGTATTTGGTTGAGAATCACAATATTCCGCTGCGGCGCATTATTACGCCCTACGGCTATGGTGAGTCGCATCCACTTGCGGAGAACGACACTCGTGAGGGACGGGCGCAGAATCGTCGTGTAGAAGTCAAGCTGTTGGTCAACAAGGGCTTGACTGCACCGGCGCCGACCATCCAGCGCAGTACTTCTGGAGACTAGGTTCCCCGGGGGTTTTTGCGTGCAACGGTCGGAGTTGATTTGACAACCAAGAGTCATGATCATACCGTCAGGAAAGCGGTAGGTTAGGAGACATGCCAGCCATCAATTGTGGCGGCGTGGTGCGGGACTCAATGTTTGTCGAAAAGACTTCAAGCGGAGTAAAACTTTTGCGGCCAGCATTCCTTCTGGGAGTGCTGGCCCTTTTCCTGTTTGGCGGTGTGGTACGCGCGCAAACCATCAAAGACATGCCGCCGCCGCCAGATATGCGCCTCAAACCGAAACCCACTCCTCCGCCCAAGCCGCCCTCAGAAGAAGTGCTTGACGTGGTCAAGGTGACTTCGAATTTGGTGATGGTACCCGTTTCAGTTACGAACAACGCGGGCCAGGCTGTCCAGGGATTGCAAGTCGCGGATTTTCGTCTGCTCGAGGAAGGAAAAGAACAACAGATCGCGGAGATTGGCGATCCGGAACAAGTTCCCCTGGACATCGCAGTCCTGTTTGATATTTCCAGCAGTGTTAGCCAGAAAGGCTTCTTTGCTTTTCAACAGAACGCTGCGGCGACTTTTTTGCGAGAGGTAATGAAGCCGGTTGACAAGGCCGCCATCTTTACCATCGCTGATCGACCGGTGATGGTCCAATCGCTAGCCTCGGCCCAGGATGCCGCCGCTAAGATGGTCAGCATTCAGGCCGCCACTTCATCAGTGCCCACTGCTTTCTACGACACCGTCTCCGCTGCTGCCAGTTACCTGACAGCCAATTCGCCCAGTCGCCATCGTCGCGTAATCGTTGTTATTTCGGACGGCGACGACAACTTCAGCGAAACAATCAAAGCTTCATCAATTGCGGAAGCCAGGGCGAATTTGAACGGGCAGCAAACGCCAGCTTCGGCTCTCGTTTCGTTACTCGAGAAGCATCGACGGGCGGTGGCGGAGGTGCAGCAAAATGTGTTGAAGGCTGATGCAGCGTTCTATTCAGTGAATCCGGGTGGACCTTCAGTGCGGCTCAATCAGATCAGCCTCAGGGCGCAAAACAGTATGGAGACAATCGCCGACGCGAGCGGAGGAACTGCCTTTCTGCCGGATTCAGATAAGGATCTCGAACAGGTTTTCCGCATAGTGGCAGCAGAACTGAGAGGCCAATACTTGCTGCAGTACTACGCCAATTCCGAGGTGCCGGCGAACACTTTTCGTCGCATTCAGGTCAGCACTCCGGCCCACCAGGAATATCGGATTCGCGCCCGCCAGGGGTTCTATCCAAAGAAAGCTCAGTAATTTTCGGTTTTTTGGTTGGCGCTACCGCTCGCTGTACTGCCTGGGTCGTGCTTAAGGGATGGACCACTCTACTACTTCCGCGCTCAATCAAAAACCAAAAATCGAAAATCGAAAATCAGATCACTGCCTCATTGCCACCAGCACATCAGCTAGATGATTAATCACATCCAGCAGCTTCCTACCTGACTTGTCGAATTGGCCCGTGGCTGCTAAGGCCTCCGCGTCCGCCGCTCCTGACGCCACGCCGGCGAGCTTGATGTAGTAGGGTTGCAGCTCCGGTGTAGTGCGAAAATCTATTTCCAATTTATCGAGACTATCACGAAAGCCGGTAATGCTTGCTTTCACCGCTGCCTTGTTCTGTTCATTCTTTTGCGCCATCGTTGCCGGAGCTTCTTTGCGGCGCACTGATTCATCCACGCTCGCGATATTGACCTGGACGCCTCCGAGGAGATAAATGAATTTCGTCAGAAACTTGATTTGCTCCGCTACCCTGGTGGCGCCCGTCGTTCGCACCTCATTCGCACGTTGGGTAGTCGCCGTCGCACTGGGCTTTGGCTTGCTGGTCGACCGCTTCCTGGTCTGGGCCAAAGTGTTTGCGGGAGAAAGAATAGTCGCCGCCAATAGTACAAGTGTTAGTCGCCTCAAAGTATGTCCCTCCTCGCCGCCTCTTTGTCTTCAGAACCTAAGGCCGGCACCTCTCCTACGTCAAGCATTGGTAGATTACGTCCGCTAGAGTAAGAGCAATCCTGCTGTTAGAATGACGCAAAAACATTACGATCTGGTTGCATGAAATGAACGAAAGAAGATTGTTGGTCCGTCAGTTGGGCCGGGTTAAGTACGAAACGGGGCTAGCTCTCCAAAAAGAGACAGAGCGGGCGGTCCAAAACCGCACGCAACCAGATACGTTGCTTTTGCTCGAGCATCCTCACACCCTGACCATTGGCCGGCGCGGCGACAGTTCAGCTGTATTGTTAAAAGCGGATGAGCTTAGTACTAAAGGTGTAGAACTGTTTGAGACCAACCGCGGGGGCAAAGTCACATATCACGGACTGGGGCAGGTAGTTGGCTATCCTATAATTAATCTCAGTCCTGATCGTGAAGACGTGCACCGCTATGTGCGCGATTTGGAAGAGGTCCTGATTCGCACGATGTCAGATTTCGGCATAGATGCTTTTCGCATTGCTGGCCTTACCGGCGTACACACCACCCAGGGAAAAGTGGCCGCCATTGGAGTGCACATCGCCCGCTGGGTCACTACCCATGGTTTTGCGCTAAATGTAAATACCGACCTTAGCTATTTTGATCTGATTATTGCTTGTGAGGGAGAACCAGTGACCTCGATGAAAGAACTGCTGGGCCATGAGCTTTCCTTGCGCAAAGTGGAAGAACGAATTGTACGCCGCTTCGCGGAAGTCTTCATGGTGCCAGACGGACAAATAAGCTGCGAACTGGAGACTCCAGCTCTCGTTTGAACCAACAACCTGTCCCCGCGAAAATCTTATGTTGACGAATCTGATCAAGGAAGCACGCGAACGTATCTCCGGGCGCGTTTATAAAACGCCGGTCATCACCTCGCGCTTGTTCAATGAGGCTGCAGGCAAAGAAGTCTTTTTCAAATGTGAGAACTTTCAGCGCGCCGGCGCATTCAAGATACGCGGCGCCACGAACAAGATTCGTTCCCTGAGTGACCAGGAAAAGTCGCGCGGTATCGTGGCGTTCTCTTCCGGGAATCATGCTCAGGCAGTCGCGCTTGCCGGACGCGAGGCTGGAGTCCGGGTACTCGTCGCCATGCCCAACGATGCACCCCAGGCGAAAGTGGCTGCGACGCGCGATTATGGTGCGGAAATCATTTTCTACGATCGGCAAAAAGAGGATCGGGAGAAGTTTGCGCTCGACCTCGCCGAGCGCGAGCGGCTCGTTATGGTTCCACCCTACGACGACCCTTTGATCCTCGCCGGCCAGGGAACTTGTGGGCTGGAGTTTGCCGAGGAGGTTAAGGATCTGGATGCAGTACTTGCACCGTGCAGTGGAGGTGGTTTGTTTGCGGGTGTGGCAACGGCGGTGAAGGAGATTAATTCCGCTATTCGCTGTTTTCCAGTCGAACCTGAAAGCGCGGACGACACCCGACAATCGTTTATTGCAGGCGAACGCGTGTCGATTCCGCCGCCACCGACAATCGCAGATGGTCTGCGGGTACAAATACCGGGAACGGTGACTTTTCCGATCATTCAACAGCTAGCTGAAGACGTTTTGACGGTATCGGACGAAGAGATTGTTGCCACGCTGCTTTTCATGTTGTTTCGGATGAAGGTGCTGGTTGAACCTTCCGGAGTGGCGGCCGCCGCGGCAGTGATGTTTGGCAAGTTGCCGGCGGATGTGAAACGCGTCGGAGTCGTCTTGTCGGGTGGGAACATTGACCCTGAAGTGTTGGCCCAACTCATTGAACAGCAAGGGGCGAAATAATGCCACGGCCTTGCGCCGTGGTTTGTTACGTTCACGGCTAGAAGAAGGGGACAACAGCTTTTGCTTTTAAATGCCACGGCCTCGCGCCGTGGT
>DATFRK010000436.1:0-3798 GCA_035263325.1 Pyrinomonadaceae bacterium
AGATAGTGCTCCGGCTCGCTGATTATCAGCAGCTGCCTTCACATCTCTTGTTAGGCAGCGACGCTGTTCGCTAAGCTGCTGAAGCTGAGGCCAGGCGGGCAGCAGATGCGGAACATTGGCGACCGATTAGCGTGTCAACAGACTTCGAGGCCGCAGAAACCTTACCAGACCTGAAATTTTGATAAACCTCCTCGATAATCGAAGTCTGTTTGACTACGTGCAGGAGTGTGCTGCGCCTTTCTCTAATTCAAAGTATCTCTTCAACCTGCATCCGGTCTCTCCTGTCCGTGATGTGAGGTGTTTCCTCCGTCGGCCCGAGTTTTTTCGAGCCTAAAGTTCCGATTCGGTTGTTCCCACTGGCGCTCCGGCATCGAATCTCAAAATCCACGAACCATAAACGCAAAGTGAGCGTAGTGGTAGATACGGGCCCTAGTACTTTGCAGAAGACACGGGTTCGATCGGAGCTTATTGCCACTCTCTCACTGAATGTTGACTGAAGAATGCCAAGCTTAACTTCGTGCCGCTTATGCGGCGGACAAGTCAGCACTGAAGCGCAAGCATGTCCCCATTGCGGGCAGCCCGATCCCTCCGGGCAGTGGGGCGATGTGCGCGCTGCGCTCAACCGCGGTGACAAACTTCATGCGATCAAGATGGTGATAGATCGGACCGGCTGGGACCTGCGCCAGGCCAAAGAGTTCGTCGAATCGTTGCGTTAATGATTTGGTGACCACGATTGCGAATCTACTATGCTGTTAAGTGTGGGTTCATCGTCACCGGGCCACGGTTTAGAACAGCCTACCCAGCGAAATAAAAATTCGTCCGCGTCCCCCGGATCCAGCTCCGCCTCCTAACACTAATGGTCCTAGATGTGTCTCCAGGATCAGCGCACCCGATAGACTACTGCGATAGTCAGCGTTTGCGTGATTGAAAAAGGCGCTGCCAACCTCATACCAGCCAGCGCCATAGATCTTGCCGCCAACAAACCTCGGCAGGTAACCCACTCGGTGGAGGTAACCACCGCCCAGAAGCAGGTAGTGATCTCCACGAAACTCTTGTAACCCAAAAGCACTTAAGCGCAATGGCCCACCCAGCGTAAACTGCTGGAGAGGCGCTGCCGTTCTTGAGAAGGTCGTGCCGGCGCCACCATAAACAAAGAGCGAACTCTTATCACTCAATGGCTTAAGACTGGAGGCCCGGACCTCAGCTTGCGGAAACGCTTGCACTGAACCTGGCGCTGCGAAAAACCAGCGTCCCTCTGCGTTCAGACTGCTACCTCTCGTGGGTACAATCGCACTATCGCGGCCCTCATAAACGAATTGAGTTCTGACGTCGCTCAGTAAGCCCTTGATGGTTGGAAGTAGTGGGTCACCAATCGACACCTGGGCACTCTCTCTGCCAACCTCGTATCCAATACTCAACTGACTACGTCGGTTGAAGATGTAACCAAGATCCAGGCCAACCGCACCTTCTCGTTGACGATACTCCGCTACTCGATCCCCATCTACGAACAGATCCGCAGAGTTGACTAGAAAGCGCGCGCGAGGCGCAACGAACAAGCCCTTTTCCCCGATTGGTCGGTAGTATTCAACGCCCAGGAGGTTATTGGACCCGACGATCGCATCAATGCGTAGTTCAGAGCCATGACCTCCGACATCGAACATCGTGAAGCGTCCACCGATCGAAAACTTGACGTTCGAGATGTTGAAACTTTGCAGTTGAACGATGGGAATCAATAGAGCTGGACCAAGGTTCTTATCACGTACCTGAATCTGCAAGCGAGACCTTTCGTTCCCGTTTGCCACAGTGTAACTAAGGCTATCAAAACGGCCACCGCCGCGGATTTGGCTCAACTCGGAGCCCAACAGCTCTGGATCGATTGGTTTATCAAGTTTGGGGCTCAGTATGTGGCTGATGGCTTGCGAATTTTGCGGCGTGGTACCTTTCACTTCGAGCGCAGTCGGCGAGGGAATTGCGCTGCGGCGTCTTGCCTGTCGAGCATCAAGATGCGCTTTCCAATCATTTTCATTGAGGGCGAATCGCTCAAGCGCCGCGGCATTTTTAGCGGCCGACTGGTAGCCAAGATCTGAAATGGCATTGACCTCTTTGAAGTCCATCAACGTGTACCTGCCAAGATCAGGCGTGATAATGAGATCCGCAAGTTGCAAATGCCGACGATCGCTTTCGCTTGTCGTCACGCTTATCATCTGGCTAAGTATTCCCGGCAGGCTAAGTATGTCTTCACGCCCTCCGAGTGGAGTCCCGACATTGACGGCGATGGTGACGTCTGCACCCATATCTTTCGCCACGTCGGTAGGAATGTTATTTAGGAGCCCACCGTCCGCCAGGACCTTATCGTCCACCTTCACCGGCGTGAAGAGACCGGGAATCGACATTGTGGCTCGAAGAGCGATCGGGAGAGGCCCACTCTTGAAGATGACGGGTTTTGCTTCAAGCATGTCCGTTGCAACACAGCGAAACGGGATAGGCAGATCGTCAAAGTTGCGCAAGGTTGCATAGGGAAGTGTGAGGTTGGCTAAAACCAAGCCAATATTGTGCCCTGGATTGATGCCACTCGGCAGCCTGATTCCTCTACCAGCACCTAATTCGATATCACCTGGGTACTGGCGTCTGTCTTCTTTCCGTCGAAAACTCAATTCATCGAAGCTTGGTGGTCCACTTAACACTCTGTCCCAGTCAAGGTCGTTACCGATCTCCTGGATCTCGCTCGGTGACGAACCCATTGCGTACAGCGCACCTACGAGTCCACCCATGCTGGTGCCGGCCACGAAGTCAACCGGGATTCGATGTTCTTCAAACCAGCGCAGCACACCAACATGCGCCCAGCCGCGCGCACCCCCACCACTTAAAACGAGACCAATTTTGGGTCGCGTGTTGGTGGTGGAAGTGCTTGCCGGCATCATTGCCATGGCTGACTGCGGAGTCTGGGCGTGCACATTCGTGAATACAAAAAGGGCCGTCAAACAAAATGCGATTTCGCGGCGAATCATGATCAACTCCTATCAGTGTTGTTACTGAACAACGGGCCGAAGCGAGGAGACCCGGTTGCGCATGTTGTGGAGGCTGAGATCGGGCAGGTTATTATCTAGAGTGACACAGCGACCGGTGAAGTGATTACCCGTGCAGAGTTGCCACACGCCTCCTCCGATGGTCACGCTCCCAACGCGACGCTGAGAGCCTGTGAGACTCGATACCATCGTTCTAAAGGTAGTGGACCGGCCTCGATAATTGGTTTGAGCAAAGAAAACGATGTACCAATCGCCTCGCGACTGAGTGGCTAAAGAAGAGTTTTGTCGGAGAGAAGAAATCCTGTTGCTCGGCTGCCTGACCCTTAACTCGAGTTCACCCCCTGAACCTCTTATTAGATGTTTATGAGAGGAACTCACCGAGATCGTGCTCATACCTGCTGTTACCAACAGCGAATAGACGAGGAGAGTAATCGCTCTCATCTTGTTCATCTCCTCTCCGTTCGGCCTGGACGACCTCTAAGTTCGTGCTTCGGTGGGTGATGCGTCATTTTGGTGGAACGGCACCCTTAAGTTGGTGCGTGCTGCTGACTGCGGACCGGCAGAATAAGCGCCAGACAGTTTTCTTGAGCCACTTGAATTGGGGGAGCTAGGGGGATTACCTGGAGTCTATAAGATAAATCTTTTCTCTGCCAACTGTGAGAATTGACAGAGCGTGCAAGGTGGTCCAAATAGTTGTGAGGTAAAGAATAAACATTCTAAATGCGATTTGTTCTTAATGCTGAGAACACAATTTCCGAAAGACGTCCCATTC
>DATFRK010000437.1:0-5906 GCA_035263325.1 Pyrinomonadaceae bacterium
CTTCCGCCTCCTTAAGTTTGAGTGGCGTGCTCACTCTGACTGTTGTGCCGTGATCCTGTTTACCTTCAATACTAAGGGTGCCACCAAGGAACTCTACCCGTTCACGCATTCCCAGCAGACCAAGTGAAGTTGGAGATCGGAGTTGCTGTTCGGTTATGCCAGTGCCGTTGTCGGCTACTGTTAAGGAGACGGTTGAGTCATCGGCAGTCAGCTCCACCTTAACCTGGTCGGCCTGCGAATGTCTGACAACGTTGGTTAAGGCCTCCTGCAAAACGCGAAAGAGAGCGGTCGAGACTTCGGTAGCGAGCGGTAATTCCTTAACCGGTACGCTGCAGCGGCATTCGATGCCAGAGCGGCGGGAAAATTCTTCGCATTGCCATTCCATGGCCGCGACCAGGCCAAATTTATCAAGCACTCCAGGCCGCAACTCAGTTGACAACGCTTTGACGGATGCGATTGTCTCATTGAGCAGTTCAGTGATCTCGTTAAGTTTATCGTTCAGCGTGGGCAAGGTCCCCGGCGTCGCCGTGGAGAGCTTCTTTTGTAGCAAAGAGATATCGATCTTGATGCTCGTTAACGGTTGGCCCAACGCATCGTGCAGTTCACGCGCCAGGTCGGTTCTTTCTCTTTCGCGTAGCGATTGCAGGTGCGCCGACAGTGAGCGCAGTTGTTGGTGTGAACGTTCGAGTTCCAATTCGGCCGTCTTTTGCGCAGTGCGGTCGCGCTGAACTCCCCAGATACGCAGCAGCATGTTGTTGATGACAATGCCGATTAGAGTGGAGAAGTAGTACCTGGTTTCCCCCTGCGGATCGATTCTTGAGCTGGCAAAATTCAGCAGCCGGTAATTACTGTCGATGAATTGTTGAATAGAATCAGTGATTGGAGGAATGGAGTCCGGCGCTAATTCATTTAGATGCCAACCGATGATGTCGTCGGCCCGCTGGTGCCCGTAGATGCGCGCCATAGTGTCGTTGCACTCAGCCATGTAAGCATACTTATTGAGGAGTCGGATCTGTTCATTGAGCGGCAGTCGCGTATCAACCGGCTCTTCAATCTCCAGGCGCCAGATACCCTCAGAGCTATTAACAACGAATGACCGATAACGCTCTTCACTGCGCCGCAGTGCTTCCTGTGCTTGCTTACGCTGGGTGATGTTATCCACCATTGCCAGGCCGTATAGCGGTTCGCCATCTTCACGACGGATCACCAGCGCGGTAACTTCCAGCCAGGCGATGTTGCCCTCTTTGGTAATAAACCGTTTTTCGATTTTGTAACTGGGAATCTCGCGTCGGAACAACCTGGCGGCCAGGCTCAGGTCTCTTTCCACATCATCAGGGTGAGTGATGTCAACGAACTTTCGCCCCAGCAACTCTTCAGCTTCGTAACCGAGTGCGTCGCACAATGGTTTATTCACGCGGCGAAAGCAAAAATCAAAGTCGATCACGGCCATCCCGATCGGTGCATTCTCAAACGCCAGGCGAAAACTACCGTCGCTAACTTGGACCGTGTCTTCCTGGCTCTCCGCTACATGACTTTCGGACGGATCGGATTCCTTCTTGTTACTGCGACGCCTTGGCTGACTCGTCGATTTCATTCGGAGAGCCCTTTGTGCAGTTATACATCGGGTTCTGGCTGGTATGGCGCTTCACCCAGAGCTCTAAACTGCCGGATTGCAGAGTTCAAACGATTAAGCGATCCAACCAACTCCGGCGCAAACGGGCAATCCGGTTGTTGCTGTATTCGTGAGGGTGGTTCCAATGTATACACGTGGAGGGTAGGCGTAAGAGTCGAAAGTCCAAAGTCTGTTACGCGTGAGAGACTCGTGGACTTTCGCCGTTAGACCGCTGGACAGCTGGAGTCTATTCAGCCAATTTTTTCCACCACTCGGCGGGCACAATCAGATGCGTCTCGTTGCCACGGGCGCTCATGTCCAACAGGAAGGTGCCCTCCTGGAAGGGAAGTGAGTCGACTACCATGCGCCGATCTGGTTGCGTGCGGCTGATGTCTAGTTTGAAGATCAAGCGCATCTGCTTCTCGTGATATTTCAGCGTGACTTCGGTGAGGTTCATCGTACAGGTTTTGGCGTTAGCAAACCCCAACGCCGCTTGCTTTTTGCCCTTCTCAAAGTCAACTGACTCGGGCCAGTAGTAGCTTTTGCCGTCGTCGGCCAACGACACTTCCGTTGTCCAGATGCCTGCATCGCCGATCTCTTTCGGCAGTTGTTCTGCAACAGATTTCACTTCGGATTCACTCAAGACTCTTCCTTGTTCGTCGCGAATCATGTAACTCACACTCGCTGGATTGCACGATTGCAAGGGAGCAGGATTGGGAAGCAGCAGAATTAGCAGGAGTGGAACGATAAACATCTAAAACACCTCCAGGAAACTTCGGTCAAGGTTGTCGCCAATCATAAGTGGTCACAAATTGACAAACATCACACCTCCGATGCTGTAGCCTCCGAAGCTCATTTCTTTTGCACGTCAAAGTAGTAAAACCCTAAATCCTCAACTGCTCCTTCATTCAATCCTTTCAAAGCAAGCTCGTAACGACCCGGGGTGAGCTTGCTCGCTGGCAGATCAACAACCACGGTGCGCCCTGCCTTCGTTTTGCGCAGCGTCAAATTATTCTGCCCTCCCACCAGCTTGTTATTCTGATTCCGTACCTCAACCTTAAATCGTGGGTAGTCGTCCTGCGGGTCAACTCCTACTAACAAGCGAACCGTACCTATCATGGGGTTAACGGTCAGGGTGGGCACACCGCCACTGCCTCGCGAAAGGCCCGGCAGCAAAACCAGGGTCGCCACGGCTGTCGGCGGAGCAGGCGTTTCCGGTGATGGTTGCGGAGTCGGAGGTGTTGGCCCTTCCTTAACTTCTCTTTGTTGTTGCGCCGCAATTTCCTCGTTCCGCTTGCGCTCTGCTTCGAGACGCTGTTGCGCTTCGCGTTCACGTTGCTCAGCTTGCTGCTGCGCTAATTGAGTGCGCGATCTGAGGCCCTCTCTGGCAAACCACACCATGCCAAAGACAAGAATCAAAGCCGCGGCCGCCAGGGAAAATGCAGCGACCGGATTGAGACTGCGGATGAAAGCCAGCAACGCATTTTCTCTGACGGGTGGCGCCAACCGGACAATGGGAGCCGCCTGGGTCACTTGCTGTTCTGCGCTGACGGTGGCGAGGGTACGGGCAAACTCCACCTTGTCCCGCCGTTCAGCTGAAGCGAGAAAGTGATTTTCGAACTGATTTATCCGGTCAGCAGGAATCTCGCCGCGAATGTACTCGTCGATCAAATCACTCTCGACGGTCAGGACGCTCTGCATATACTGCTCGTCCTGAAAGGCATGGTCTTCAATTTCGACCTGCTCTTTTTCATCGAGCTCGCCAAGCAAATACCGGACAATCAATTCTTCGTTATAAGGAGTGGCGGGATAGTCCACAATTTTTCTCCTCAACCATACGTGGCGAAAAAGAACATTTCGTCACATCTCAGCGGCGGCCAGGCATTTTTGTAAGCAATCTTGTAATTTTTCTCGCAAACGGAGGGCCCTCATCCGTAGGGTGTTCACCGGGACCTGCAACCGTTCGGTTAATTTCCTCCTATTTTCGATTTTTTCACCCTTCTCACCCTGGTAATACCCAAGGATTAGCTCGCGGTTTTCCGGGGAAAGGTCTTGTAGACACTGCCGCAAGCATTCAAGACGAGCTTCTGAAGGATCTTCCGACTCCACGATCTCTACCTTGCCCATCTCTCCCAGCGCCTGCGTTTCCTTGGCTCGAGCTTTTACTATTTCCAATACCAGCAAGCGTGCCACCCCAATAAAATAGGCCATGGGGTTGCGAATCTCTTCACCTTCAGTCAGGCGCCGGGCCACGCGGTTGACGGTCTCGTCGGCATGATCTTCGGGGAAAGGACAACCACGCCACTCGAAGAATTTGAGCAAATTCCGACGAATTTCCAGGTACTTCTCAGCCGCCGCATCTCGCTCGTCGGCAAGACAGCGTAACAAGCGGTCAAACGCCTCTTGCGTCAAAGACCATTTACGGTTGGTCGCGGCTGGTAAATCGTCAGGATTGGTTTCGGTGGCCAACGCGGTAGTGTCCCGTTACTGAGAACCCGGGAGCGGTAGCAACTGAAGTAAGCTGATTAGGTTTGGACCAACCAGCTCAATGGCTGAGGTTCTCAATAAGTTTTGTTTTCAGATTACTTCAATACCACTCGCCCTGGCGCGTGATTGCGGCCCAATAGCGAGCCTGGCCCCAACGCTTATCTTGCCGGCAAGCAGAGATTACAAGAACCTCCTGCGGCTGGGTGACTTGATGGGCGAGCGCGCATTATATACCGTTGTGGAACGCAGACCCCATTGAGAATCGCGTACTTGAGAGGGTCGATTGGACCACCTGGGAAGCTTATTGGAGCCGCCGGGTTCGGCGGCGAAATTCTTGTCTCGCCTGGCGACCGGAGTTATAAAGCGCAACATGCTAGACCTGGAACAAAGGCTCGCAAACATCACGCTGGCGCCGTACATCGTCAAAGCGATGGCCTTGATTGGCGTCAAGCGTCGCAGTGGCAGCAACATGTTCCGCCATCAAATCAGCACCATGGGAATTCTCCTCGACTACAAGTTCGTCGATCCTGTCTTGCTCAAAGCGTCCGTGATTCACGACCTTTTTGAAGACGCGGCGACGGCGCCTGGAGTGACTGAAGCAACGATTAAACAGATCGACGCCGATGGTCCGGCCGTCTATGAACTGGTGCAGGAAGTCACTATTCGCGTGGTCGGAGGAGTCAAGGAACCCAAATCTGTCTACCTCACGCGCATTATGCAGCACGGTAGTGAGCGAGCGCGAGTACTCAAACTTGCTGACCGCATCAGCAATATCACCGCGCTGGGGTTTGTTCACGACGAGAAGTTCGTCAGGAAATACTTGCGTGAGACTCGCGAGTACATCCTGCCGCACGCCGAACAGGTCAGTGCCGACATGTTTCGTGAACTATCAGACCTGGTTGCCAGTCGCGAGAGACTCGTGGAACTCCTGAACTCTACTCAGGATGAATCCACGAGTCACACCGAATAGCGTCGCCTCACGACGGAAAACATTTCCCAAATGCCAGCAGCAATCGGGGCGACCCTTTGATGCGGATCTTTCGCCGCAACAGCGCCCACACCAAACTGCGTTCCCGGGCGACAAAGCCAAGCCAGGTGCGACTGTCGGCAGTCACTTGGAGATCAGCTTTGCCGACATGACCATCCTTGACCTCGAGAGTCTGGTCGTGAATGCTGATGGTTGCTTTTTGTTCCTCTGCGCCAGTGAAGGTGAAGTGATAGGTAGCACTGAGTCCTTTGGCATGATTGCGCTGAAAGCTCAGGCGCAATCCTCGAAGCAAGCTGGCAATCGAACGGACTCGATTTAGACTGTTGCTGACGTGTTTTATCTGCTTACCAGGAAAGCGTTGGGCCACATGATCCTCAGCATCAGAGCCGCGAATCACATAGACCGTTTCCTGTTTCTCTTGTAGCGGTCGCACGACGTCTTTGACGTAGTCGGCCCGGTCAGCCAGAAACGGAGCAATCACCTCTTCGCCCGCAGGACAAACAGCCATGCAATATGCTGCCTTGTAGTTAGCACCGAACGAGAGGCTCTGCCACATCGAAGCGGTCTCAGGATCGCTCACTCGCTGGTGATAGTCACCGGCGTTCTTGCTGTCGGCGATCTGTTCAACCCAACTGGTGAAGCCGCCGTAGAATTCTCGATAGTTGTGGGTGAAACAGGCGGTGAAGTTGAAGGCGCCGTCCGCACCAATCGCTCCCACTGGGCAGGCTGAGACGCAGAGTTTGCATTCGAGGCAAGGATTGTAATCAAGGGGTTGCTGGTAGTCCGAGATTTCAGTGTCTAGGAGTACCGTGCCCAGCA
>DATFRK010000438.1:0-3040 GCA_035263325.1 Pyrinomonadaceae bacterium
AGGGCTCGCACAATTTGCCGCATTATTTCGCTCCTTTTTGAGGTTGGCCAGAAGCCATGAGAATGCGTGAAAGCTGAGTGCTCTTTCGCCAACCTCGATCAATTTAGAAAGGGAATTTCAGGACGGTCATTATACTCGGCGGCGCTGGTTGAGGTAAGAGTTGTTGAGTACTTGATGAGCGTCTTAGGTCTGTAGAAGCACTAGAAATGCAGAGGCCGCCTCGCGGCGGCCTCGCGCCCTACTCCCGAAGAAGTAAGGGGTGTAAACTGGCAAGCATTATAGCACCGTGATGATCGCGGTCAAGTTGCTCAATACGAGCAGATCTCAGCTCAGTTACCTCACAAACCGATGAAAACTAACATATACGTGGACGGATTTAACTTGTACTTCCGTTGCCTTCAAGGGACACCGTGTAAATGGCTAAACATCGCCGAGATGTGTCGCCTCCTGTTGCCGCACAACACAATCAATGAAATAAAGTATTTCACGGCGAATGTGGCAGCCCGGCCCAACGACCCAGATCAACCGATGCGACAGCAAACTTATCTTCGGGCGTTAAAGACCATTCCAAACCTTTCAATAATTCACGGCACGTTTCTGACAAGTCATGTCAGAATGCTCAAGGTCGGATGGCCACCTGATGATGACGCTTCTTACGTTCAGGTCGTCAAAACTGAAGAGAAGGGTTCCGATGTAAATTTGGCAACAAACATGCTCTATGATGCTTTCAAAGGCGAATATGAGTGCGCGGTAGTGGTTTCAAAAGACTCTGATCTCTTAGAGCCTATACGAATCATTCGGGAAAAGTTGAGGCTAACTGTAGGCCTACTCAATCCCGGAAGAAGACCTAGCCTTGCGTTGCTGCCTCATGTTGATTTCATCAAGCCAATCAGGCGTGGTGTTCTAGCTGCTAGTCAGTTTCCGGATTGGCTTTCTGATACAAAGGGTAGATTCAGGAAGCCAGCCGCTTGGTAACCAGCTCCAGATGTTTTAGTGTTAGCAACCAGCTCGACAGAATTTAAGAATCTTAAGAGATAAGCATAGTTTGATGGCCATTGGTTTCTCAGATCGAGTGAAGGTCGCGGAAGATGTGCTCATTTCCGGCCTGCAATCCGAGTCAGTACTCCTGAACCTCGACAGTGAATGCTATTTCGGCCTCGACGAGGTCGGAACAAGAATTTTTGCTGTGCTAACCAGCTCGCCTTCGATTGCCGCCGCGTACGAACAACTGCTGGAAGAGTACGATGTAGACGCCAACGTCCTGCGCACAGACTTGCTGGCCTTGATTGAACAACTCGTGGCCCAGGGTTTGGTGGAAGTTGACACGCAGGTAGAACCCTGAGGAATCGCGATGGCAATCATAGGAGCGCAGACGGCCCGCCTGCCCTCTCCTTGAGAGCGGTCAGCATCGAGCAGGCGGGCCGCCTGCGCTCCCATTACAAATGAGTGGCATTGTTGGCATCGTCAATACCAATGGCGCTCCCGTTGATCGGGAGCTGCTGTGGTCTCTGACCGGTCGCCTGTCGTTCCGTGGCCCAGACGCACAAGACATTTGGGTCGACAGCAACGTAGGCTTCGGCCACGCCATGTTGCGCACCAGCTTCGCCGCCGTCAGCGAACGACAACCCACCACACTTGATGGCAGTGTTTGGTTGACGGCTGACGCGCGCATTGATGGTCGTGAAGGTTTGGTTGAAAAGTTGCTCTCTGCCAGAACTCAGTTTCTGCCGCTTCAGAATGCCAACACACCTAACGCCTCATTGAGTCTTAACGACGCGCAGTTGATTCTGCATGCTTATCACACCTGGGGTGAAGCATGCGTAGATCATTTGCTCGGTGATTTTGCCTTTGCGATTTGGGACGCGCGCAACCAGCAGCTCTTCTGTACGCGCGATCATTTTGGGGTGAAGCCCTTTTACTACGTGCAACTCGGGACTGAATTTATCTTCAGTAGTTCACCAAACTGCCTCCTAACTCACAGAGCTGTTTCTGATCGACTCAATGAACAGGCGATTGGCGACTTCTTGCTCTTCGAGATGAATCTCGAGCCGGCTACATCTTGCTTTGCTGATATCCAACGCTTACCCCCGGCTCATAAATTGAAATTGTCAGCCGCCGGACTAACAACTTCTCGTTACTGGTCACTGCCGGCAGAAGAACCAGTTCACTATCAAAAGCGACAAGACTACGTCGATCACTTCCAGGAGGTGATGCAGGCCGCAGTTTCAGATCGGATGCAGACTGACAGCGTCGCGCTACTTCTCAGTGGTGGAATGGATTCGTCGAGTGTCGCCGCGACAGCTCGGACCAGCAGCAGTTGTAGTCTTAAAGCATTCACCTATGTGTACGACCGTCTCATGCCCGATCGTGAGCGTTACTATGCCGGACTGGTCGCGGGATCATTAGACCTTCCCATTGCCTATACAGCGTCTGATGATTACCCGTTGTACCGCTGGCCCGCGCAATCTGCGTATAGACCATTTGAGCTGATTCACGAACCCCTCCGCGCGCTCTTTTGTGACTTCACCCGGTCAATTTCGCAACACTCCCGCGTCGCCCTGACTGGCGACGGTGGCGACGCTTTGCTGTATCCGGAAGACAATTTTCCCCGGAAGGTCTTGTCTTCCTTCGCTTTTGGCAGCCTGATTAGCGACGTTGCCTTCAGTTACAGATCCTATGGAAGATTCCCGAGAATGGGGTTTCGCTCTCGTCTGAAAAACTTTGGCAGCGGGGCGAACGTCGTTCAGGAGAACTACCTTTACCCGGGCTGGTTGGAGCAAAACTTCGAAGAACGATGCCACCTTAAGGACCGTTGGCAGGAGCAAGCGCAGAGCTCCGGCGGCTCGAATCTTCTTCGGCGGCGGGCATACGAGTCCCTGGGCAGCGTCATGTGGCCCGTCCTTTTCGCCGACTACGATCCGGAGGTGACGGGCACGCCAGTTGAGTTTCGCTATCCCTTCTTCGATATTCGTGTGGTAAACTTCTTGTTAACCTTACCTTCCTTACCTTGGTGTTTTAACAAAGGCTTGTTACGAATCGC
>DATFRK010000439.1:0-4924 GCA_035263325.1 Pyrinomonadaceae bacterium
GCATACGGGCGGCGCGGACGAAGGAAAAACTATGGCCTGGATGGCGGCCACCTGTCCCTGCAAGGATTCGCTGGGAGGTAAGAGCCGCGAATACAAACTGAACGTGACAGCAACCGTTCAGAAGCAGAACGGGCAGTGGAGATTTGTTTCGTTGCACATGTCGAACGCGTTCATGCCACCGACTACCAAGTAAGGAGCAGGAGGACAGCGATGGAAAACGATCAGGATCTACAAAAACCCGACGACAGCGCTGAAGAACAGAAACTGGTAACGCGGCGAGACTTTCTGGCGGGATTGAGGAAGTGGTCCACCGCTGTGATCGGAGTGGCCGTAGCCGGTGCAGTCTTGTTGCCCGGTGAGTCGACGTCAGGTTGGGTCAATAGTCGCGGCGGCTGGATTAATGGTGGTGGTGGCGGCTGGATCAACAGAAAGACGACCTGGGTCAATGGTGGCGGTGGTGGCGCCGGCTGGGTCAACCGCTCCGGTGGTGGGGGGACGGCTTGGGTCAATCGACGCGGCTGGTGATCTCTTGGAGCGCAAGCGGCTCGCCTGCCGATCCTTCCCGCATCATCTCTCTGATTGCAGAGGGGTGTGCCTATCGTTCCTAATCTTCTTTAGCTAGGGACTAAATGCAGGCGGGCCGTCTGTGGTCCCAGGTGGCAACAATGAGCAACACACTCGTCTATAACATTCCAGCAAAACAGATCGACGCTTATGGCGGACACAACGTCATAGTTCGTTCTACGGAGCCGGCGGAGCTTGTCTACAGCATCTGGCGGGCAGATCCAAAAGCGATCAAGTTTATCCAACTGTTGTCGACGCCAGCCGACAGCAGTGTGCTTGAGGGCGTCGCAGAAGCTCTGCCGGTAGAGATCGTGCTCAAGAATCCCGCCGCGGAATACGTTCAACTCTACAACTACACAAACCTGATTGATACTCACCCCGTGCGTGTCGCTATCCCGGTCTTGCCGGGTTTCAGCAAGGCCGCGAAGCTCGCTGTTTCATTGAACTTCGCGGTCAAGCTCGAGTTGCAGCAACCAGACAGCCTGCTGATCGAAGAGCTCGCTGCGGTGCTGGATCTGTACTTGCACCGCAGTTCGGTGCGCCAGGCAATCGAACCCTTTCACACTCTGTTGCTGTCGTTTTACCGACAAGAACCGGTTTCTCTATGGGAAGTGGCGGAAGAGGATCCTGCGCTATTGCGTTACATCACTGACGACGGAGAGGAAACGATCTGCAAACGTTCCAGCGGTGAGAAACTAGACCATCAACTCGGTGGTTTCGTGCCACGGTTTGGGGAAGAGCTGATCTCGGAAAGGGCAGAATGTCACGACTGCGAGTTCTTCAATCGTTGTGGCGGCTACTTCAAGTGGCCCGACAAGAACTACAAGTGCGACGGCGTTAAGCGGTTGTTCCGTACGCTGCAGACTGCCGCAGCAGAAATACATCAAGATCTTGCGACCATGGAGTTGGCGGAGGTACAAGCACAATCATGATGGGGAATCACTTTTCGATCATCTTGTTGCCGACCAACAAGTGCAACGTCAACTGCGAGTACTGTTTTGAAGACAAGACGGACGATCGCATGACGTTGGACCAACTCTCCCTTGTGACTAACAAAGTCCTGGATTACATGGACGAGGCAAACATCAAGGCACTGACGATCCATTGGCAGGGTGGCGAGATCATGACCATGCCGGTAGATTGGTTTGCTCGTGCCCACGAGCTCATGCAGAACGCGGCGGCCAGGCGTGGCAAATCTATCGAACATGGGTTGCAATCGAACATGGTGGGTTATAACTCGCGCTGGAACCGGATCATCAAGGAAATGTTCGGCAATAGCGTGGGCACCTCGATGGATTATCCCAATGTCCATCGCAAGTTGTTCAACGGTTCAGCGACCGATTACACGCGGATCTGGAAATACAACGTGCAGGCGGCAATGAACGCCGGGATTGGCATGGGAGTGATCGCGGTACCTAATCAGGCAACCCTGGATACTGGCGCCGAAGAGTTCTACTCGTATTTTGTCGATGACGTGGGAATCAATAGCTTTCAAGTCAACACGCCATTCCCCGGCGGGGAACAGAACGATACTAAGCGATCGCTGGGCCTTGACGTTGATGAGTTGGGCCAATTCTTTGTCGACCTGACCGATGTCTGGTGGGAACGCGGCTACCACGAGAATGTTTCAGTCGGTCCGATGGATCAGTTAGTGCAAACTTTTGTGGATGGCAGTGGCTGTTTGCCCTGTATCTGGCAGTCGAATTGTGCTGACGAGTTTATCTCTATTGACGCGCGGGGTTTTGTCGCTCAATGCGACTGTTGGGTTACCAGTTATCCGGATTACTTCTTTGGCAACATTTACGAGACAGATAATCTGGGCCGGATGTTGCGAGAGAGCCCGGCGCGACGGAAATTTGTGGAGCGACCAGCGACGATAATTCCGCGCGATTGCATTGAGTGCGATTACCTGTCTCTGTGCCACGGCGGTTGTCCGGTACGCACTTACACGTTTAGCGGCACGATGTTTGAAAAAGATCCTTACTGCCACGTCTATCTCGCGATGTTTAGAAAAGCCGAAGAGGTAGCGGCAAAAATCTCCGGCTATCGCGCGGTACACGGCAATGGTGCAGTAGAACGTGCCGGCAAGCAGTGTGGGTCGCATCGAGCAGCAGCGAATCTCGACCAGGGTGAAGCGCCAGTATTTCCGCTGCTGCCTTCGAACCTGGTCCAGATCTCGCGAAATTAATCTTGAGCGTAGGCGGCCCGCCTGCCTGGTGAATAACGAGCAAGGCGTGGGTAGGCGGGCGGGCCCCTGCTGGTGGATCAGCAGCAAGTGAGAGAGACGTCATTGCAATCTTGTTAGGTATTGCCGGATAGCATTCCACCATGAGCCTGTCAGAGTTTATTCTGCTTGTCTTAAAGATCAGCATCGTGCTTTCGGTGCTCGCGATCGGGCTCAACGTAACTTTTGCTGATACGGCTTACCTGTTTCGCAAACCCGGTCTGCTGGGCAAAGCGCTACTGTCGATGTACGTGGTCATGCCGATAGTTGCGTTGGTGCTGGCTCTGTCGTTTGACCTGAATCCGGCGGTGAAGGTTGCGCTGGTGACGCTATCTGTTTCCCCGATTCCGCCGATCTTGCCAAACAAGGAATTCAAAGCCGGTGGTTCCGCGAACTACACGATTGGTCTACTGGTAGCCACCGGGTTGTTGGCGGTAGTGATCACACCATTGATTCTGGAGGTGTTCGAGCGGGTCACCGGCAGACCGTTGGGGATGCCGATGAGCACCATAGCCGCGAAGGTCCTGGCCACAATATTGGTACCACTCGTGATCGGCATTGCGATCAGGACCTTTGCTCCTTCCATCGGTGAGAAGGTAGCGAAACCGCTTGCTAAGATCGCCGCGGTCCTGTTGCTACTAGGCCTGGTGCCGGTATTGATAAGTGCCGGCCGCGCAATTCTGTCTTTGATCGGCGATGGCACGCTTCTCAGCCTGGGAGCTTTTGCCCTGGTGGGTCTGCTGGTGGGCCATTTGTTAGGTGGACCGGAGACTGAAAATCGTCGGGTCCTGGCGTTGTCAACCGCGAGCAGGCACCCGGCGGTGGCCCTGGGAATCGCGCATGCAAACTTTCCTAATCAGAAGTTCGCGGTGGCCGCAATTTTCCTCTACGTACTACTGAGTACCATCTTATCGGTTCCCTATATTTCCTGGCTGAAGCGAGCGGACGCCAGCAAGTCCCCAAGCGAGAACCACGCTGAAGCGTGATCTGCCCGTAATTCTTCGGGGGCACTAATGCAGAACCGCGAGCGTTAGCGAGCGGATGGCAAACATTGCTTGAGCGGTGATTACCATTTGCTGACGCTCACGGTTCTCTCTCTCTTACGGAATTTTCCTACCCGAAAATACAAAGTCCACCTGATTATCTGCCTTCTGAGGATTCTCTACCCTTCCCCAGCCGACGTTTGGGTCGAGAACTAAAGCTCTACCACAGTGCCAGGGTTCTGGCGTCCGATTGGAAAAGCGGGGCAGTTGCCGAAGCAGTAAGATCAGTCAGGTGTGTGTGGGTTGCTCGCACTTGCAGTCTTGAATTAACTCCAGATGTTCGAATTAGAAACGTGCAGCAATGCTAAGACTCGCTTTAACAGGTCTAGCCCTCTTTGCCATTGGCGTCCTCCTGGCAGAGGTGGTCTCTCGGCTAGATTTGCGCAAGCGTTATCGAAAACTCTGAAACAGACGAACAAACAAATTAACGATGGCCGAGACTCAATTGCTATCCATATTCCCGACCTCTCGTAGCAATCTGCGGGTCATCAGTTTCGTGTTCAAATTCACCCCACAAATATCAAGCTGTAACTCACGAATGAAAGTGTCTTGTACCAGGAGACCGGCGGGCCCTCAGTTCAACCGGTATCGAGTCTCCTTCTCACTGGCTCTCATTTGGCTCTGCTGTTTCGCGGCGAAAGCCGATCAAGTAACGTTGAAGAACGGAGACCGCATCACTGGAGCGGTCGTAAAGTCTGATGGTAAGACCCTGATCATCAAGGGAGATCTTGTTGGTGAAATAACCATAGCCATGGAAAACGTGGTGAGCATAAGCTCGGACAAACCGCTATATGTGTCCCTGGTTGACGGCCGCACCCTGATCGGCGTCGTTAATGCAAGCGATAACCGGGCGGAGATCAAATCAAGTAGCGCGGCAGTGACCGTAAATCGCGGTGAGATCCAAGCCATTCGCTCGGAAGCCGAACAGAAGTTATATGAGAGCACGCTCAATCCGAGTTGGCTCGAGCAATGGAGTGGCGGGGCCGACCTGGGGGTAGCGCTTACGAAGGGCAATTCCGACACGACAAACATCGCCCTGGGGGTCGGGATGACCCGGGAAACACGAACCGACAAGACGAATGTTTATGCGGCC
>DATFRK010000440.1:0-2769 GCA_035263325.1 Pyrinomonadaceae bacterium
CCCAACTCGACTGATGTCTCTGTCAAGATAATCTGAGGCGACCAGATCGCTACTGCTCGCCAGTGTAAAGAGAGAGCAAAGTACAAAGCACAAAACCCAAAGCACTGAACCAAAGTACACCGCCCCTCAATTTCCTTGCAAAAATGAAAACCTTTCGCTAGTCTCAGGGCAAGGTAATTTTTGATGCTGCTCCTCTACCGCAAAAACTGAGCTTGCACTGACCTAACTCCACCCTCCTTCAGTGGTTTGGAGTTGGTCGTATCGCTTGCGACTTTGGCGCGAGCGGTACTCTCGTGCACGCCACGCCTCTTTTTTTCCAATTCAACTAAATCGTTTTACTCGTGGAATTGCGAACGCGATCCACTTCCGAGGTGATCATGGAACAACCAGCTATTCAGGTGCGCAACCTTAGAAAATGCTTCCGCAAGCGAACTGGCTTTCGCAAGACGTCAGAGTTGTGGGCCATTGACGACGTCTCGTTCAGCGTCGCCGAAGGAGAGACCTACGGTTTGCTCGGGCCCAACGGCTCCGGCAAGTCGAGTTTAATCCGCGTGCTTTCCACCCTGCTCATCGCCGACAGTGGCCAGGTACGTATGCGTGGCTATTCGCTGCCGGAGGAGCAGGAGCAGGTGCGCCGCATTATCGGCCGGGTCAGTGTCGACGCGGCCTTCTACAAGAAACTGTCGGCCCGGGAGAACCTGCTTTATACGGCTCTGCTTTACGGCCAGAAGGCGCGCGACGCTGAACGTCGGGCAATGAATATTCTCGAGCAGTTGGGCATGGAGAATTCGAAGTTCTCCACCCCCCTGGAAGAGATGAGTCGGGGTATGCAACAGAAGATCAGCATCGCCCGCGCCCTCGTACTCAATCCGCCTTTGTTGCTCCTCGACGAGCCAACCACTGGATTGGATCCGAAGAGTCGTCGCGATGTGCAATCGTTTCTCGAGGACCTGAGACGGCGCGAAGGCACCACCATTTTATTAACCACGCACGACATGGCCGAAGCGCAACGACTGTGCGCGCGCATTGGCTTTCTGGCGAAAGGCAAACTGGTCGCTGAAGGAACCGCGGCCGCACTGATCAGGCGCGCAGGCGCTGAAACGCTCGATGACGCGTTCATCGCCCTGACAGGTGAAGAACTGATAGACGAGGAATTGATCGCAGTGGAGGACTAGTAATGGAAACGACGATGCGGCAAACCTGGGCCTTCTTGTTCAGAGGCTATCACCTGACCCGCCGCTACATTGGTTGGGTAATCGTGTTCAACTTTTACGCGCTGGTGACCTCGGCAACCGTAGCCTTGATTGGCGTCGCTGCTGGTGACTATCAACTCACCCTGACGCTCGTTGTGGGAGCGTTGCTCTGGAACTATCTTTCGTGGCTCTACAACGAGATCGCGATGTCGATTGCTTACGAGCGTTGGGAAGGAACCCTGGAGTACACCTTCATGGCGCCGGTATCGCGATTAGTTCACTTGTTGGGAGTTAGCTTGTATTCGTTGCTGAACAGCATTGTAACCAGCTTGATTGTTCTAGCCGGATTGGTGCTGTTCACCAATTTGAATCTGCGGGGGGCGAACCTTTTCGGCGTTTTGATTGTCCTGGCGGTAAGCACCTTAGCTTTTGTGGGCCTGGGCTTGATTGCTGCTGTATTTCCCGTGATGAGTGCTGAGAGGGGCGCCGAGGCGACTCATATCTTCCAGGGCTCGCTTCTCCTCGTTTCGGGCGTTTATTATCCCGTCGAGGTCCTGCCGAAATGGATGCAACCGCTCTCGGCGGTTTCTCCGGCAACGTATACTTTGTCTGCTTGCCGCAAACTCTTCGGAGTAGGAATGAGTGGTTCAACGCCGGAACACCTCGCCGGTGCCCCATTGTCGGCCGTGTTGCCTGAATTGCTGATTCTCGCCTTGATGGGAGCACTGCTGCTGCCGCTTGGTCTATGGACCTTTGTTCGCGTCGAGGCCTGGGCCAAGCGAGCCGGAAAGCTAAAGAGAACAGGATGAGTAAACAGAAAAAAGCAAAGAAAGAAACGCTCGAAGAGCTCAAGAAAAGAACCCGGGCAATCATCAGCAAACTCAAACGAGCGTACCCGGGTGCCAAGTGTTCGCTTAATCACTCGAATCCGTTTGAGTTGCTGATTGCCACTATTCTTTCGGCCCAATGTACAGATGAACGCGTGAATATTGTCACCGCCGATCTGTTCCGCAAGTACCGAGCCCCGGAAGACTACTTGAAGGTATCTCCCAGGGAGTTGGAGAAGGATATTCAGTCGACCGGGTTCTTTCGTAACAAGACGAAGTCGATCCAGGGCACCGCGAAAGTTTTGTCTGAGCAGTATCACGGCGCAGTGCCTCGGACTATGGAGGAGTTGTTGGAACTGCCTGGCGTGGCGCGGAAAACGGCAAACGTGGTGCTGGGTAACGCCTTTGAGATCAGGTCAGGGGTAGTGGTTGATACCCATGTCACTCGTTTGTCACATCGCTTGGGAATGACTGAGCAGAAGACGGCCGAAAAGATCGAGCAGGAGTTGATTCAGGTTGTGCCGAAAAAGGATTGGGTCATCTTTTCGCACCTGTTGATCTACCACGGCCGCAAAGTGTGTCGAGCAAGAAATCCTTCGTGTGCGGAGTGTGAAGTTGAGAAGTTGTGCCCGTCGTCGTTTCTGAAGACTGGAGTGCCGCCGGGGAATTGATGCGGAACGCCGGCGGTGGAGCGACCGGGCGTACGGGTGACGGGGTGATGGTGAGATGCCACGGCCTTGCGCCGTGGT
>DATFRK010000441.1:0-7430 GCA_035263325.1 Pyrinomonadaceae bacterium
AAAGTGTGAAAGCGATCGCGTGATCGCATTTGCTTCTCGCACGTCGATACGACGCAGTCCGCCTGATTCTTTTGCCTTCAACTCCATCGCGCCGGCGCCTTCGACCAGCAGTTCACCCGTTTCGCGTTGGGCGCTAGGGAACTCGAGCATCGGCGCTGCCACGTTCGTTTCGCGATTCGCGCGTTCGAGAGCGATCAGAAACTGATGATTACGGCGTGCCGGATCGAGAACTCTGAGCGTCAGAATGCCGCCGGCTTCATCGAACGATTCGAGTGAGCTTCCGGTAGCGGTCGTAAGGTCGTATCCATCCGGTAATGGAAGTTTAAACTCGGCTGCTTCGCCCTGGACCACGGTGAGATCGCAAAGAGCCGTGAGCCTCAGTTCCGAGTCGTCGACTGAGACGACGGTTTTTATGTCGGAAAGAAAACGGACGTCGCGTTGCGCGACGGGCGCAGCGATCTCTCGTGTGGTCCACCAGATCTTGGTCGGCTTTCCCGGCTCGAGCGTGGCTTCGATGATAGTGTGGCCGTTGACGGTAGTCCGGTTGGTGATCAGACCGGGTTCCAGACGAACGTTGGCATGGTTTCCCGGCAAATCTAACGTCAGCAATGCGCTGCTAGCCACTGGTACCGGCACGATGAATGAAGCGCGGCCCGCCTCCACTGTGAGCGATGACGCAACATTCAGTGACAGTGAGAAGGATCCCGGCCCATTGAGGATAGCCGAGTGTGTCAGTCCTTCCTGTAGCAAGGGCAGGGCATTGTTAGCCTGGCGGGCCTCCAAAACGGTGAGTCCAGTCGTCAGTGGCACTTTCGTGGGGCCTTTCTCAAGCAGAGTGCCTTCGATATCCACTGCTCCGAGCACCGACTGATCTTCCACCCGCAGTTTGAAAACGGAACGTGCAAGAGCAAAGGGAAGCGGAACTGTGTTGTTGGCTTTGGGCTTGCTACTCGCAAGTTCTGACAGACGATTGTATTCCGCTAATGACAAGGTAACTGTGCCGGCGGAACTGGGCGGTGGAATAACGGCGTCAAGTCGAGAGTTTTTCTGCTGGCCATTCGTGGCGGCAGCTAGCAAGAGTATTAGCAGTATTGTGCGTTTCATCGTTCACCTCGCTTCTTGTCACGTTGAAAGTCAAACTCCATCACGGGGACCTGGCTCTCACTGGTCAATTCCGAGACAAGAAAAATCGATGGGCCGAAATGGGGAAACATAACCCGCAAAGGTAGATTGCGGGCTGGACCGGACGACCGCTTGCTCTCGTGCAGCTGTGAAACGAGTTGCTGAGTGCCTTCCGAAATTCCCTCGGTCTTTGTAATTCCTGGAGCGAGAGTGACAGAACTTTGCTCGCCACCTGGTTGCAGAGCAGCTGATTGTGGCGCTTCGTAAGGGGCAACGCGAAAACTTCCAGCAGCTGGAGTTACGCGAAACAAAGGCGGGTGATGTAGTAGCAGGTGGGATTTCGAAATCGGCAAATCGACCGCCAACAGCGAAAGACTCAAATGTCCTCGGTCTGACCACGGCGTGGTGCGATCGAGATAGGAAACCTCCACGACAAAACTTGGTGCGTCGTCTCCGGTTTTGTTCTTTTCGAGCGGCAGTAGCAAAGAGCCATCAGTTGCCTTACCTGGTCTGATGGGCCGCCCGGCCACCGACGCGCTCCAAAGGATCGCTCCTGGCGGAAGATTGAGTTTCAGAAAGCTGCGCTGGTTGTTTCGCACTGCAAAGCGCGACTGCACCAAGGTCTTGCCATCGACCGTCACGAGCGCACTGTATTCGGCATCTTCGATGTTGGCGGTAAGTACTGCCTGGGGTGTGTAGCGGGCCACCTCCAGCGAGAGGGAACGATCAGTTTTGCCCTCGGCTGGTCGTAAACGAAACGCGAGAATTGAGGGCGACTGGCGACTGGAAATCAATTGTCCAAGTTCAGCAGCTTCCGCCTCATCCAATCCGTTTGTTTGCCGCTGCTTGATTTCTCCAGCACCGAGAACCTCGACCGCAACTCCTCCAGTTTCACGTTCGGCGGCGGGGATGCGTATCAGTGGCACCTCTAGCTTGCCCGCACGCGGCAAGCGAAGTTCTCCGCTGACGGTAAACCGGGCGGTGTTTTGCTCAGGTTCAATTAAGGTTACGGTCAGTTGTCGTGGAGTTGCATCCCAGTCCGCCACCATCGCTCCTGAGACCTGGTTCACGTTAAATTGCTCGGGGAGTTGGAGGCGAATCTCCGACGCGAGTCCTTGCAACACCTCGACCTGGATTTCTGCGCTGACTTGAGTTGTATCTTCTCCGAGACCAACCAGTTCAGTGACGGCGCCCCGAAATCTCAGTGGCTGATTCGCACGCTGATCGTCGACTCGCCGCCGCCACGCAAAAGTGAGTGGTTCGGTGCCGCGACCGTTGGCGATCCAACGGCTTCCAGTTGGCGTTTCTGAGTGTTCGAGTAAAAGGCCACCGGTGAGATGCACATCAACCCCTTGTCGGGTTAATTCCACCGTGGCATGTGAAATGGCGGAGTTGTTGACCGGCAACTTTAGAATGTCTGTTCCAGCAACAGTGGAAACAGCGGCGACGATTTTGAGAGTCACCACCGAGCGGCCTGTTTTTGCAAGGAGCAGATCTGCAGCCCCCGATTCTTTGTTGTCAACTGGCTTTACCAGTGTTACGGGCCGGCCATCGAGTCGGGCTTCGCGCACCATTAACCCTTCAGGTAGGGCCAGCCGTATCCAACCATCCTTTATGACATCCACCGTAAGTCGAGCCTCACCGGCAGCCAGATCTCCATCGACCTTGAGGTCGTAGTCGATGCGACTCAGCGTTGCTTCAACCGGAGGAGGTAGCGGTTCAGTGTCTGGTGGAAACGCGGCGCGTCGCAGCGCACGATATTCGTCGACTGGCAGGACAACCCAGCCATCCGACGACGCTACATTCTGCGCGGCACCGAATAGCGTGCTGGCGAAAACGATAAGAACGAGGCAGAGACTCCTCACCAGCAGGCTAGCACTGCTGCTGGACCAACGTCTGAAAAGCCTCGAAACGAGATCTAACGCTACGGGCGGTCTCATGATGATGCTCCTTTGGGTGTTTGGCACTCGATGTTGCGCCCCCGCTCAGTTTCAAACTCCAAAGCAATGGGATCAAAGTGAGATGGTGGGCACACTTCCAGCGGACGCGGCTAGATTGCTGAGCGGCAGCCGCTGCGAGTCAGTAAGAAATTTGTTTCGGATCGAGACCTTGAATACTTGGTCCCAATTGTAAGTTGCCCGGATCGCGGGGGAGACCGCGCGAGGAATCCAATCTGGCAAACGTATGATGCAAAGAATCGGAGAGTAGATAGCCTAGTCAAGTGCAAAGAGAGTTCACTATTGCTTGTCCCTCAGGTTTGGAGTAAAAGGTGGAGCGGTTTTCCTTAACCTCCTCTCCCCTGGTCTTGGTCCCACTTGCCGGTTAAAAGATTTAGGAGTGCGAATTATGTCCCGTCTACTGTTCGCAACTTTGGTCACCGCCGCTTTCTTATTCGGCAACATCCACGCTGTCACAGCCCAGCAAGCGAAAACTGACGACCTACGTTCCGAGTCAACTACACAACCCGAATACGTGCTCGAAGTCCATACTCCTGAGGGCTGTTTGTTTTCACCAATAATGGGTAAGAAAAAAATGGCTGTGGTTCTCTATGCCCTCGGGCGGCCTGGCCGGTACTTGCCAGACAACTACGGACAACCCATCGTTTCTCAGGTCATGTTTACCGCAAAGCAGGCGGGCGATTTATGGTCCATCACAACCAACGTTGGTTTGGGTGAGTTCTACGACGCGGGCGATGAACAAGCTGGCGCGGTTATGCTCGCAACTAACCAAAGGTCGGAAGTTGAGCTTTCAAGGTTTGGCCTTCGTCAATTTCGAGTTGGTGTGCTGAGAATAATGGACCAAAAGTTGAGCCAGCCCATGGTGCGAAACCTCGCTCCCTCGTTGTCAGTGGAAAAATTGGAGAGCAAGAGATTTCCTGATGACTTTCGCTTGTCTCTCAAGAATCTGTCCGCCAAGGATGTGTCCGCGATCCAGTACAACACGATCAAAGGTCAACGACTCTTGTTCCTCAAGTGGATGGGTTCGGATCCCGCAAAATCATTGATTAAAGCCGGGGAAACTTATCAGTTGGATGTATTGAGTGAAGACAAAACGTGCGGCGAGTCTGATGGCTACTATCCTAATCAAGCGGATCGAATTGACCTGGTCAGCGTGGTGTTTACGGATGGGTCTTACGAAGGTGAATCAGCGTTGCCGGCATTAATTCGAGGCTCGGCCTATGGAAATCGGCAACAGTTGGAGCGCGTGGCCTCGGCACTTGATTCGTGGAGCGGCGACGCTTTGACCAACCCGGCCCAATTGTCGGTCTACTTCAAAAACCTCTCCGACACTTTGAACGAAACACCGGAACCGGGGATCCTGGAGTCGTTGCTCGAAGGGCTACCGCCACAGGATTCTGATGCGCAGTTCACTATCAACAATTTCGTTCGCTCCGGCATGCACCAGGTGAGGGTCTCTTTGTTGCGTGACTCTCAGAATCTTGAGTCTGTTGCTAAAACCCAGCCTCCTGAGCGGGCCAAAGTTTTTTGTGCCCGAGTCATTGAGAGATATCGAGCTTGGCTGGCAGGCGCGCGCTCAATGACTGGCAGGTGAGCTAGAGTCACGCAGCTTTCCTGCCTTGCGCCCAGCCGTATCTCCTTGCGTTAGAAAGACTGTTTAGGCAACCTGCCAAGCGCCTGTTATCATCCTGAGGAGCATTGATGAATCTTAAAGCGGCAAAAAGAACTGTTCTCAGCGGCGCTATCCTGGCGAGCCTCTTCTGCTCTTTGTCGGGCGGGTTACGAGCGCCCTGGGATCGTCTTGGCGCCGAATCAAACTCTGCAGTTCACTCAACTCGCAATGGTGCGCGCACCTATGCCCTCATCAATGCTCAGCCTGCTCACGCGGATTTTCATCTTTCTAAACCGAGGGTTGCCAAACACCTCGCCTCGACCGGTTCTGTCGCCCAGCAACCGAGTTTGCTGAACGCATCCGCCAGGCGAATCTCCTTCGTTGAGAACCTGGCGCCACGCTATCTCTCGCAGTATGGCATTCCGCATACTGGTCGAGCACCGCCGGTGGCATTCAACTAGATCCAACCAACAAGATGAGTTCTGTTCACGCCTACGTGTGGGTTCAGGATTTGAAGTGTATTTGAACCTTCACCGTGCGACCAAGAAGTCGTGCGGATACCAAAAGGAGAAAGTTATGTCGTCGGAATTTGTTGTTGTCATAGTATTGGTGGTGCTGGCAATTGCGGGGTTGGTCTTCCTTGAAAGACACTCACGCCAGAACAAGCAGAATAACGATCAGGAATAAGCGAAATTGCCAATTGTCGATTGTTGATTGCCGATTGCTCCGGTCAGGGTGTGTCATATCTTTTTATGAATCGTCCAGCACTGTGACAAATCGGCAATTGGCAATCGGCAATCACCAAGGAGTCGACCAATGAAGAGCATACTTCGTGAGTTGGGCCACATCGGGTTAATTGTCCTGGGCGTATTCTCCGCCGCGTTCGGATTGAAGGGGTTTCTACTCACCAGTCACATTATCGATGGTGGTGTGACCGGGGTGTCGATGTTGTTGGCCAACATCTTCGGTTGGCCCATCTCCATTTTGATTCTGATTATCAATCTTCCGTTTATTGGTCTCGCCTACAAGCAGATCGGCCGGCTATTTGCGATCAAGAGTACTTTGGCCATTGCCGGGCTGGCAGTCTGTTTGGCCCTGGTAAAGTTTCCTGAAGTAACTCCGGATAAGCTTCTTACCGCTGTTTTTGGAGGATTCTTTATTGGTGCCGGGATAGGGTTGGCCATTCGTGGTGGTTCGGTATTAGATGGAACCGAGATTGCCGCACTGCTCGTCAGCAAGGGCAGCAACCTCTTAAGGGTAGGTGACGTGATTCTGCTGCTGAATATCCTGATCTTTTCCGCTGCAGCATTCTTTCTTGGAGTTGAGTCAGCGCTTTATTCGATGTTGACTTACTTTGCTGCTTCGAAAACGGTTGATTTCCTGATTCACGGCGTAGAAGAACACACCGCTATCATCATCATGTCGGAGAAGAACGAAGAGATTCGTCATGCAATCGTTCGTTGCCTTAAGCGAGGAGTGACCGTGTTTCAAGGTCGCGGTGGTCTCAGCAATGATGAGCAAGACATCCTGTTTTGTGTCGTAACCCGCCTGGAGATCGGACGAGTGAAGTCAGTGGTTGATGAATTTGATAAGGAGGCGTTTATTGTCGTCCACGGCTTAGCAGACGCCGAAGGTGGCGTGGTGAAGCGACATGTCCACGCGTAACATTCCAACGCTTCAGGAGCAACTCCAGCACGTCTACTGGATCGGCGGTGGGAGCGGTGCCGGTAAATCGACCGTCGCTCGCCGCCTGGCCACGCAGCAAGGCTTCAGTCTCTACGCGACGGACGACGTGATGGCAGATCACGCGCGGCGGAGTTCACCTGACGACTGTCCATTGCTGCACAGGTTCATCGCAATGGACATGGACGAGCGCTGGGTGAAGCGAGCTCCGCAAACCATGCTCGAGACGTTTCATTGGTTCCAGGGCGAGGGCTTCAACCTAATCATTGAAGACCTGCTCAGCCTACCGCGTGAACCCGGGCTCATGGTTGAGGGTTTCCGACTGTTGCCGCACCTCGTCAAGCCTCTTGTTGCCAAACCGAATCGGGCCGTGTGGCTCCTGCCGACGCCCGGTTTCCGTCAGGTAGTGGTTGAGAGTCGCGGTGGAGCGGCGTGGGGATTTCTCGGCAAGACGACTGACCCGGAAAGAGCTTTGCGCAACCTGCTCGAACGCGATCGAATGTTCACGGACATACTCCGAGAGGAGACGATAAGTTTGGGCTTGCCCGCCATCGAGGTGGACAGCACGCTGACCGAGGACGATCTCACCAAACGAGTGCTCGCCCTGTTCGGACTCTGAGTCGCGGCGGAGACGGTCTAAACGCGCATTATTTGAGACTCCATCGGCTAAAAGAGACTGTGTCAAAACTCGGATTACCCGTAGTCTTTGTTCGTGTTAGTTTGTGTGATTCCTGGATCGTCCATCCATTTTTCTCCTGTCAATGCGATCCACGAAATCACACGAACTAACACGAAACGAAGAGGCAGGGAAAATTAGAATTTTGACACACTCACTAAACCGATGGTATCGACAAAGACTAAAGACCGTAGACCAACGAGCTACTTAGTCACCACATTCCCTTCCGCATCGTACATCGTCACCTCACCGAAAGGTGTGACCTGATCTTTCACCTTCTCCCAATCGCCAACAATCACGATCGCCGCATGGTAAGTATCAAAGTACCTGGCAGCTGCTCTTTGAATATCCGCCGTCGTCAGTGCCTCGATCTTGGGCC
>DATFRK010000442.1:0-14383 GCA_035263325.1 Pyrinomonadaceae bacterium
AAGGTCTCATGCCAATTTTGAGTATTGCGTCATAGAGCGCATCAACGTACTGAAAGTTGTAGACGGCTCTGCCCTGCTTATCTTCGCGGTAGATCGCCATCTCATCCTGCAACAAGCCGTGAAATCTTATGTACTGGAAGCCGCACTCACGGTGTACAACCGCTAGGTCACGCTGCCAATCGGCTCGTAGTCCCTCGGCAGCCCGACCGGCGCCCACCACGCGTCGAAAGAAATCATTGTGCGGTCCTTTGACGCTGCTGTAGTCGGCCTTGATTACTCGCTGCGCCGCCACAGTCGAAACGGCTGCGCAAATGCTGAGGGCGACAAATATCAAACCGTATCTCGCCTTTGGAGTGCGGTGACTCGTCACCGCTTTGTGATCGCGACAAGTTGTCATCCGAAGTGATCCCAAGCGGTGACCCGGTTACTGCACTCCAAGGGCGGTTTTGACTACAGCCTCCAACGCAGGTTTCGCTTTTCCGTCGCGGTCAAAGAGCAAGGGATAGTTAGTTCTCCCGCGCACTGGCCAATTGTTGAGCCAGGTGTCGCCATCAGTGACTCCCCAGAAGGTAACCCGATCGATGACGTCGCGATGCTTTAGATAAACCTGGAACAGGCCGGCAAACTGTTTCGCTTGCAATCTACTCACCGACTCAGGCAAGCCACTCGCATAAGGATTCAACGTCGGTTGGTCAGCTATCTTGATAGTTGGTCCCATCTCTTCAGCCACGTAGGGCAAGACATCAATATCCAACTCGGTGATATTTACCTTGATGCCGAGTTTGGCGAAGGCCCCGATGGTGTCGTCTTGCTGCGCCATTGTGGGCCAGTCGAGCTTGTTGTGACCTTGTAGACCGACCGCTGCGATAGGAATCCCTCGGGTCTTCAGTTTTTGAATTAGCTTGATGGCGCCATTACGCTTGGGTTCGTTCTCCAACGAATAGTCGTTGTAGTAAAGCTCTGCTTGCGGGTCCGCTTGATGCGCAAACTCGAAAGCTTTGGCGACGTAATCTTCACCGATGATTTTGTACCAGGGTGACTGGCGCATGGAACCATCAGCATTCAGCGCCTCATTGACGACGTCCCAGCCCTTAATGCGACCCTTGTAACGTCCCACAACCTTGAGAATGTGTTCGTGTAACCGGCTGAGCAGCGTCTCGCGATCAACCTGGTTGCCCTTGTCGTCCTGGAAAACCCACGCTGGAGTTTGCCGGTGCCAGACGAGGGTGTGGCCAATGATGACCATCTGGTACTGCTCACCAAACGCAACGTAGCGATCGCTGCCCTCAAAGTCGTAAGTGTCTGGACGGGGGTGAACGTACTGCCACTTCAACTGGTTTTCAGGGGAGATCGTGTTGAATTGCGCCTTGATGATCGGCAAAGCCCGGCTGTCTTGCTCGGAAAACTGACGCCGGTTAAGGGCCGCGCCGATGAGAAAGGCTGACTTGAAGGCCTCCTTTAGCGGTGGCGTACTCTGCGCACGCTGCGCTGGCCCAACCATAGTCAGCGCGGCCAAAACAAGACACAAAAGTAGCAAAGGTTTCTTCATCACCTGCGGCTCATGTTGTGCTCACTTCACTTCCAGCTTGACCGTCTGATACTTCACCGAGCTTGGTCCAACCATGATGTCAAACCAGCCAGGCTCGACCACCCGCTTCAGGTGCAAATCCAGGAACGATAACTTGTCGGGAGTGATCACAAACTCAACCTTCTTGCTTTCACCTGGCGCCAGCGAAATCCGTCTGAAGTCCTTCAACTCTTTGATCGGGCGCGTCACTGAACTCACCAAATCATGAATATAGAGCTGGACAATCTCATCGCCGGCACGTTTCCCGGTGTTTGTTACCGTCACACTAACCTTGGTCTGGCCGTCCGGTGTGATCTGTGCCGGACTAATCGAAGGAGTTGAATAACTGAAGGTCGTGTAGCTGAGACCGAAGCCGAAAGGAAAGAGCGGTTCCTTGTTGGCAAACAGGTAACCGCGACGAGCCGCCGGTTTCTGGTTGTAATAGATAGGCAGCTGGCCGACTGAACGCGGAAAACTGATCGCTAACTTGCCCGCGGGGTTGTAGTCGCCGAACAACACATCAGCAACTGCTACGCCGGTTTCCTGGCCCAGGTAAAACCCTTCCAGGATTGCAGGCACATTTTCCGCGACATAGTTGATCGACAGTGGGCCGCTATTAATCAGCATCACCACGGTGGGCTTTCCTGTCGCCAACACCGCTTTGGCTAGTTCATTCTGCAGCCCAACAAGCTCGAGGCTGTCGCGATCGCCCAGGTGGTTGTCGGCCCAACCTTCTTTGTTAGTGTCTTCGTTACCACCCAGGACCAGGAGAGCGACATCCGCTGCCTTGGCAGTCTCGACAGCCTGGGCGATGAGTTGTCTGTCCGCAGCCGGGTCGCTCAAATGCGAAGTGTCGGCCCACCAGTTGCCGCCTTCCTGCGTAATCTTGCAGCCTTCGGCAAAAGATACTTGCACTCTGCCGGCGGTCTTGTCCTTAATTCCTTGCAGCACGCTGATGCCTCGTTCAGGGTTATCGCTGTAACCACCAAGATGTGCTCGCTCAGCATTCGGACCAATAACTGCGATTGACTTCAGCGTGTCCAAATTCAACGGCAGGAGGTTGTTCTCGTTCTTGAGTAGCACAATCGAACGGCGCGCGGCTTCAGCGGCCAACAGTCGGTGGTCAGCGGAATTGGTAACTTTGACGGTGCGTTCCGGATCGACGTAAGGGTTCTCAAACAGACCAAGTAAGAACTTGGCGCGAAGATGTCGGGCGACGGCGCCGTCGAGGGTGGCCTCGGAAACTTTGCCGGACTTTACCAGACCCACCAGGCTCAAGAAGGCATCCGGATCCGGCAGCTCAACATCGACGCCAGCTTCCAGGGCAAGCTTGGCGGCCTCGCCTTTATCAGCCGCGACTCGTTGCAGGTCCACCAGTTGCGGCACGGCGTAATAGTCTGACACGGTGTAGCCCTGGAAGCCCCATTCACCGCGCAGGACGTCCTGCAACAACCACTTATTGATTGAAGAAGGAACACCATCGATCTCGTTGTACGAGGGCATCACACTCATGATGCCGCCCTCTTTCACTGCCGCCTGGAAGCTGGGTAGAAACACTTCGCGCAAGACCCGTTCCGAGAAGTTGGCGGGACCGACGTTAGTGCCGGCTTCCGGCTGTCCGTGGGCAGCAAAATGTTTGGCGGTCGCAATCACGTGTTCGTTATCGACCGTTGGACCATTACCTTGAATCGCTTTCACTACGGCAACACCCATGCGTGAAGTCAGGTACGGATCTTCTCCATAGGTCTCTTCGGTGCGGCCCCAGCGTGGTTCACGGGCAATGTCGAGGTTTGGTCCCAACACCTGGTGACTGCCCCGGGCCCTGGTTTCCAGCGCGGCGGCAGTAAAGACTTTACTGACGAAATCGGGATCCCAACTGCTGGCCATGGCGATTGGTTGGGGGAAGCTTGTGCTGCCCTGGGCCATATGACCGTGCAGTATTTCGTCGTGAAAAATTGCGGGTATCCCGAGCCGCGTGTTCTCGATCAGCCACTTCTGTAACGAATTGGCAAACAGCGCTCCGTCGCGCGGACCCTTGCGTTCTCGTTGGCGCGCGATTTGGCCAATGCCATACTTCATTACTTCTTTTGCCTTGTCTGGTGAAAGCGCGCCACGGTTGGTGGAGAAGTCTGTTTGTGGCTCGACTTGTGGTCGTTGGGCCCAGAGACATGTTAGTTGGGCCACCTTCTCTTCGACCGTCATTCGCTTCAACAAGTCAGCGACGCGTTGATCGACACTTAAACGGGGATTCTTATAATCAGGAGTAGTCGTTTGTGAGCGAGTCTTCCGGGAAGGAAAGGAAGCCAGGACAATGGCCATGACCATTGCCGCCAGGGCTGCAGATTTGAAAGCTTTGTGGGAAGAGAGATTGTGAAAAAAGATAGTTATGCTCTTTGGGGTCGTCAAGTTTGTGTTGCTCCAAGATATTCAGGGTTTAAAACAAGCGAATGTGGAGTGCGCCGACTCGGTGGGCGCCTTCTGAGCGAACGTTCTTTGCGAAGCGATTCCAAAGCGGTGAACCAGTCACCGCACTCCAAATCAGGCGCCGCGAGACAGGCCCACCCAGTCACGGACGTTACCGGAAAACATTCGGGCCACGTCCCGCGCGATCTCTTTAGGCGTAACCGCGCGTCCACTCTCAAGCAAACGACGGTAAGTTTCAAATAGCGTCTCCGCAATGACTGCGCGCGAGTGTTGCCACTTGTAGATCAACTGTTCCAACACACGCGCATCGGAGTGTTGTGGCACGAAGCTGGGTCCCAGCAACTCGAGACGCTCATTGGTGATTTCCGAGACGATTGAAGGGTTGTTAAGAAACCACCAACAACCGAACGGCATCAGGTTATTGAACTTCCGCGCAATGACACAGAATTCATGTTGATTCTCTCGCGCGAGAAACGTCGCCAGAAAACGAAGGTCCGGATTGTCAGCGCACAGGCGCTCAACCACGGTAACGTCAGCTTTACCGCCCGCGTCTCCGGCTGAACGCAACGCCGGATTTACTCCACGTCGTACTCCGATCATCAGTCCCAGCGCCAGTCCGTGCTCGCGCGCGGTCGGCAGAATGATCTCGCGCAGCAAACGGTCACGCTGGTCAGTGTCTGGATACTTGAACTCCGCAGGCAGCGACACGGCAAGGTAGACCGGCCGCATTTGCAGAATCCACTTGTCGAGAAAGCGCCGCACTTCGGTAGTCGTCTGCTCGCTTATTTCCGCGTCAACTTGAAAGCCCTGTTGTCGCAGTGTTTGTCCGGCGGTTTCCCAGTCGTTCAACAAACTGTCCAAACGAAGCGATGCCTGGAAGCGCCCGTTATTTACAGCACCACTTTGCCAGACTTGAGCTTCTTGTTCATTGAAAGGATCGTTGGTCATCACGACCTCGCTGACGCAGGCCATCTCCAGCACGCGATCCAGGTGTTCACGTGGCTTTTGCGCTTTGAAGAACGCGCGGGCTTCGTTCAGATTCGGCGCCCTGGGGTCAAGATCGAAAGCAGTGAGCACGGTGATGATGCCGCGCGCTGCTTCAGAGAGCGGAGTGTTTTCTACAAATATTGTTTGCCAGACAAAATCAGCGCGTTCAGCTTTCGTCATGCGCCAGAAAGTTGCATGGGTCAAATCAGTGGAGCGAAACATCTCAGCGATCAGGTAGTGGTACGTTAACAGCTCGTCAATTCCAGACAGGTAAAGGCTCCCAAACTCCGGCGGAAACACGTGAGTATGAACATCGAGCGCTGGGGTGGCGTTGACTATTAGTTCAACTTGTTGCCGGAGCTTGGCTGCGTCGGTTAGCAGTTCCACTTGCACGGCTTGATTTTCCACCAGGCTTATCATGCTGGCCCCTTTCTCGTTTAAAGACGGATATTGTTGGGAGTTCGCGAATCGGCCGGATCCGCCCACCGGTCATTCGGGATCGTCGGTACCCAGCCAGGGCGATTCGGATCCTGGTCATACGCGTAAGAACCAAGACTGCGATACAGTTCTTTGTAGGCACTTAGTCTATCGTAATCGAGCTTGACTCCGAGTCCGGGGCCATCGGGAACCACAATGGACCCGTCTTGATATTTCATCTTCCCACCTTGAATAACGTCGTCCGCCAGGTGGTGATAGTGAGCATCGGCGGCGAAGCTAAGATTGGGGATGACGGCTCCCAGATGAAGCATCGTGGCGAGTTGAATGCCCAGCTCACCTGAGGAGTGGACCGCCACACCGAGTTGAAATGTTTCGCAAATTCCTGCGGCCTTCACGCAGGGACGAATGCCACCCCAGAAAGTTGTATCCAGCAAAATCACGTCGACAGCAGTATCGAGGACGTTTGTAGCTAGCTGTTCAAAATTGACCACAACGGTGTTGGTGGCCAGCGGTAGGCGAACTTTTTCGCGCACTCGCCGCATGCCGGACAGACCAAACACCGGATCTTCCAGGTAGTCGTTGTGCAGATCCTCGATCTGCTGACCAAACCAGATCGCAGTTTCGGTAGACCAGACGGCATTGGGATCGAAACGCACCCGGTCTTCCTTCAACTCTGTGGCTACCGCGCGATAACACTCGAGCTCGTACTCCGGGGGAAAGACCCCGCCCTTCAACTTGTGCGAGGTGAAGCCAAATCGTTCTTTTAGATCGCGCGCATGGGCCACCAGTTGGTCTATGGTTCTGACTTCCGCAACCCTCGCTTTTGGATTTGCATAGCGGAAGAACAAATAGGAAGCAAAGGGAACTCGGTCGCGTAAACGGCCGCCAAGAATTTCCGAGATCGGGACACCCCACTTTTGTCCTAAAATATCGAGGCAGGCGAATTCGAGTGCCGCCAGGATCTGCGTACGATTGTTGTAGAGCGAGGCCGTCGGGTTGGCGATAAGGAAGCGCATCTCCTCCAGTCGCGCCGGGTCGTGACCAACTAAATAGGCCTTCATGGCGCGAAAGGCCGCTTCCGCCGACTCACCGCCTCCACCCATCTCACCTAGCCCAATCAAGCCATCATCAGTTTCAACCTCGACAATCGTGCGCACAAACCGTCCCCAGTGGCAGCCGTTGGCATGACGCAACGGTGCCTCAAGCGGCACGGTGACAGTCGTGGGACGGATGTCGATGATTTTCATTAGCCGCTATACACAAAGGAACAGATCATTGTTCATATATCATTTGACATTTGTCATATGCCATTTGCATAGATCAGATTCTCATTCTCTGGTGACAAAGAGATGTCGTCCAGCTACTCCGAAAAATGACCTAATGACAAGTGTCAAATGATATATGGCCAATAGAAAGGAAACTCAATTTCTTTAGCAACACCTATTAAAAGTTTTTACCAGCTCAACGCCGCCGCTTTGTACTCCTCCAGACTCTTTGCCGGGGCTTCGACTCCCGACGGCAACGGTCGTTTGGAAAAGGTTTGAAAGTAACTCAGGCAGGCGTCGCGCCACCAGACAGCGTCGCGTTCCTGAATTGCTAATTTACTGGCTACGGCCGCATGTCGTTCCCTGTCGATCACTCCTGACAATTCGTTCCACTGCTTGTTAGTGCGTCGGACCCAATCGACGCCGTGTTGATAGTGCAAGGCCATCTCGTCCCAAAGTATGTTGCCGGACCGCATGCGATGATCCCAGGGAACATGATGGAACCAGAGGAGAAACTTTTCCGGACAAGTTTGGAGGTTGGCAAACTTGTCGCGCACATCGGGGTGATATTGAGCGACCGTGTTACTGCCCGTGGCAGTGCGATCGAAACCGATCCCTTTGGCATCGGCCCGGTGAAAGTAAACCGGATTCCAGTCTTCACGTTTTTCCGTGTCCCACCACGGCGCCGGACCGTAATGGGTCTTGCCCCACATGATGTGATGCAGCCCGAGCGGAGTCATGTAATCGACTAGTGCTTCCCACGATTGCAGCATCAGTTGGCTAATGGTGTTGACGGCTGCGGCATCGTTCGTGAACGTCATTCGAATCCATTCGTCGGCGATTGTTTGCGAGGGTAGATCTGGATTCCAGGCGAGGCGGCCAAACGCGTACCAGTTGGCCTGGAGAAAGTGATGACCGGTCCAATTGCGATCTGAGCCGGTATTGGCAACACCAACGAGTCCCGTCAGGCGTTGTCCATAAAGACTACCATCGACCACTTTGCTTACCGTTGAGCCTTTCCCTTTTGCGTGCGTATCTGAGTCGAGAAACTCCCGCCACATTTGGGCCAGGAACACGAGATGATTGGAAAAGCCCAGGTACTCCTGGGTGATTTGTAGTTCCGGCACGACCTGGGTTTTGGGCATGGCACCAAACAGCGGGTGAAAAGGTTCGCGCGGCTGGAAGTCAATGGGACCATTCTTGACCTGCAACATCACATTGGCGGCAAACTTACCATCAAACGGTTGCAGGTTCTCGAAGGCGGCGCCGGCGCGGTCATAGCCAGGCTTCATGTCGTACACGAAGGCGCGCCAAAGCACTACGCCACTGTGGGGTGCGAGCGCTGCTGCGAGCATGTTGGCGCCGTCGGCATGGGTGCGGTTGTAAGTGCGTGGTCCAGGTTGACCTTCGCTGTTGGCTTTGACGACAAAGCCGCCGAAGTCGGGAATCAACGTGTAGATTTCGTCTGCTTTCTTTTTCCACCAGAGAGCAACTTCCGGGTCGAGTGGATCAGCAGTCTTCAACCCGCTGAGTTCCATTGGTGCCGAGAAGCGCGCGGACAAGTAAACGTGCAGGCCATAAGCGCGAAAGACGTTGGCGATTGCCGCAACTTTCTTAAGATAATCAGGCGTGAGTATCTGCGCGTCCGCATTGACGTTGTTGAGAGTTGAGCCATTGATGCCGATTGAAGCATTGGCCCGTGCATAGTCGCGCAACCGCGGGTCAATATTGTTCGGCAGCGCACTCCAATTCCATAGAGATTGCCCGGCGTAGCCGCGCTCGATGCTGCCATCGAGATTGTCCCAATGGTCAAGAACTCGCAGCCGCAGCCGCGGCTTTTCACTCACGTTGAGATTCGCGATGGGTTGTTGTGTTTGTAACAGGCGCAGAAAGGCAAAACTGCCGTAAAGAGCGCCGACATCACTTTGCGAAGCAATCACGATCGCTGAGTGTGGGCCAATCCTGGCGGAACGAATAACATAACCTTCCGGACCTAGTGCCGAAAGCTGCTCGTCCCAACGCAATCTTGCGATCAGTGATGAACTCGCCGGCGTTCCAATCAACAACGTGGCATCATCAGTGACTGTTGTTTTAGTCGCTGGGGCCGTACCTAATAGCCCGGTTAATCCATTCGCCAGTTCTGACCTGATGGCGGCCGCGATGTCAGAGTTACCGGCGACAACGATCGAAGTGAGCCGGCTGCGAAACTGGTTTGCCACTAGCTGTGGCAAAGGGTCGTAACGAAGCCACAGACGATACCCGTCATCGGCCCTGCTTGTTGTAGCCGTGAATAGGATTATGGCTAGAACAACACTGGTTATGAACGACGTGCCCGTTTGGCTCTTAGCGAATGTCATCTGAGTTTGACACTGTACGGTAGCAAGGTGCAGTAGCCCGATTGTCAAGGAGGGCTCCCTGTGCCTGGCTGAGCCCTCCTTGACAGTCGGGCTACTGCACCTTGCTACCGACCACCCTACTGCCCCAATGATGTTGTGGAGCTATTACTCTTAATATACCGATTCGCGAACTTAATAAACGTTGGCCAGTTTGGTCCGGTGGTATGTCCACCTTTATGTTGTCGCCAGGCTAACTCGCCATCAATGAGCGCAGTTTCAACGGCCGGGAATTCACTCGTGCCTAAATCCTTTTTGCCAAGCAACCGATAAACCGGCCCTGCCGCCACTGCCGCCATAAAACTGCCACGCTGATCAACCCACTGACCCTCAGCCCCGGGACCTTCGGCAGCGCCGTAACTGACAAACGTCGGCCGCGGCGCACACAACGCGATCAATTCATGCGCATCAACTGGCAAATCCGCCCAGGTCAACGGCCCTGCATATTTAAGAAAATTGCCCGCCATCCAATGGTACTCGCCGGTGCCGGCAACATTCTCGACGAGTTCACCAAAATTCCGCCGGTGCAGTTTCGCGCCACCTTCACCTGACGAGCCAATGAACCCAATCGCGAAGCGCTGATCGTACGCCATCGTAACTAGCGCCGCCTTGCCATAGCGCGACAGACCTTCGATGCCCACTTGTTTCGCATCGACCGCCTTATCGGTCTCAAAGTAGTCGAGGGCCCGACTCGCGCCCCAGGCCCAGGCGCGCAACGAGCCCCAATCGTCGAGTTTGCGCGGTTGTCCCTTGTTTGCAAGACCAATGATGCCCTGGGTCAAACCAGCACCATTATCTGCTTGAATGCTGTTTGGGATCAGACTGGCGTAGCCCCAGCCGTTCGCCAGCAGTTGTTGTTGCCAGGTGGGCCCCGGAGGTGGTGTTGGTGCTCCCCCTGGTGGCGGAGGCGGACGAAAACCAGGCGGAAATACAAATCCAAACTCAATCATCACCGGCACTGGACCAGTGGCCTCCGCCGGTGTTGTCAAAGTCAGGTCGATGTCAACTTTGATTGCGGAATACGACGAGTTATCGACATGCCCCAGGAGTTTCTTGGTAATGACTGGAATGTCGCCATTCTTGTCTTGCTTGGTGCTGACAACTTCCCACTTCACCTTGGGCACATTTTTTGGCACGCGACCATAGATCTCGCGATCGAAATCTTCCAGTATCTCCGGTCGCCGCTTACTCCACCACGTTCTGGCATCCTTTACTTTCTTGCCATTCTTCAACGTTAGCGGGTCAGGCAAAGTCGGATAGGGATTCGCCTTTGCCTCATCGTAATTCGGTTGATTGGTTGGGTCCGTGCTGCGCGGGTTCGCCCCCGGTCTCAACTTGGTGATTTTGAGGAGCTCCATGATCCGCTGGTGATCTTGCTCAGCCGTTAGCACAACGGGCGCCAGATTGCTGTCCTGGCTCAGCGGAGCCGTTACGGCATCAGCCTTCGAATCGTTAAGCAGCAACAACGCTGCGGCAGCGGACATCATGCAGATGATGAGCGTTGCGAAGAGGCGTAATGGTGCTGACCGTTGGCGGTGCTTCATGTTCTTTGGATCATTCCTCGACGATTGAAAGAGTGAACGAGTCCCGCATCAAGATCTTTGGGGTAGTGCTACTGCTATTGGGAGAGTCGAAGAACTCCGTCCATATATCACAAAAACAGTGTGACCCTTGAATAGATCACACTGTCTCAGTGATTAGAAGGAGTTGAAAGAGCTAGAAAGCCAAAGTTGTGATGCCCAGTCCCTTCTCGGTCAATTGAGAGGGGACTGGCATCGAGGTTTTCGATTGGTTGATTTCACTTGAGTCAACACGCTATGTGTTTCGTCTTCGGAATCGCCCAATCAGAATATAAGCTTGGCTCCAAACCAAACCTGACGTTCGCCACCTGTTCCCGTTCCGCGACCAGCTAAGTTTAGCGTTGAAGTGATAACGCCGAAGGTTGCGGTATTGGTGACGTCGGTGCCTGGATTATTGAGATGGGGCGTATTGGTCACGCCGAACATCTCCATCCGGAACTGAAACTTCACTGTCTCAGTGATGTTGAAGTTCCTGAAGATGCTGCCGTCCAGGTTGAAGTAGCCGGGTCCGCGGATGATATTGCGCCCGGTCGTGCCGTAGCGAATCTCCGCTGGAGGAACAGCGCGAAATGCCGTCGGGTTGAAGTAGTGACATGACATGTCCGTGGGTGCGCAGGCAGCCTCCCCTGGGCGGTGGCCAACGCCGCCGAGGATTTGCAGTGGTCCAATCTGATCCGGCGTCTGTTGATTGCCGGGGGCGTTTAGCTGAGTTCCGCCACCGAACAGTGTGAACATGCTTCCGCTCATAGTCTGCATCAGCCAGTTGAGTTGCCAACCGCCCACAATCTTGCCGAAGGCTCCCTCATTGGCCCAACGCTTTCCTTTGCCGAACGGCAAATCGTACGAGCCGTAGACGGAAAGGTTGTGAGTTCGATCGTAGCTGGCAAGCGACTTATTGCGATTCCTAACCGACGGCTCAGGCCAAAACATGAAACCTCCAGGTACACCGAAAGTGCCGCTCACTTCTTCGTTGTCGAGTGAGTTAATCGCCTTCGAGAATGTATAGGAGACCCCCATCGAGAAGTCGTTTTTCAAGCGTCGATTCAGCTTTGCCTGCAGCGCGTCATAGTAGGAGTTTGTGTCGGGGCACAAGCAGCCAACGTCGCCCCAGTTCTTGCCAAACTTCACAAACAGCGGCCGGCCGGCATTCCCGGTGCCGACTGGCGCGGCGTTGATGTTTTCGTTAGAGAGAAAACGTATGGCCCGGTTTCCCACATAGGCTGCTTCACCAACAAAACCCCACGGCAACTCACGCTGTATCGTAAGGTTGTATGAGTGGGTATAGCCTCGATTGAAATCAAAGGGGATGGTAGCGCCGCCTATCCCGGTATTGTTAGGTAGGGGAACATTTCCTGAGCTCAGATCAGGAACGACAGCGGCTGGGATACCGACCGTCAAGCCAGGATAGGGAGCCAGTGTCACTGGATGCAGGCTTGATGCAGGAATAAGCGTTGTGGCTCCCTGAAGGTCCGCGTTTGAAACCAGGGGCCAATTGTTTCGGAAGAATCTCCAGTTGTTGCTGTCCGTACTCATTCCGTAGCCGGCGCGAATAACTGTCTTGTCACCCCAACGATAAGCCATTCCGAAGCGCGGAACGATTTGGCCCCAGCCAACATCGACCCCATTGTCGATCGGCGTGCTGCCTACGCCGCCAATTAGCACATTGCCCGTTGCCGGATTGAACAGCTTCACGCCGCCGTGATCGGTGGTTGGGAAGGGATAATATTCCCAGCGAGCGCCGATGTTCACGGTGAGCCGCTGGTTTACTTGCCAGCTGTCGCGAACATAGGCTGACCAGGTATGCCAACGCAGGGCGTTTGGATTGCTGTTTTGAATCACCTTACCCGAGCGGTCCGATAGACCAAGCAGGTACTGAGCGACAGCATTTACTCTGCTGGCGGCTGGACCGCCACTTAGAGCAGTCACACCGCCATTGAACTGGAACGAGCCACGTGGAGTTCCGAAAGCGCCACCCTGCGGTTGGAAGTGATTCAACTGCGCGTTGCCGTACTCCATACCGAACCTGATGCTGTGGACCCCTTTGGTCCAGGACACGTTGCCGTTGGCCACGTACTGATTATCTCGGAACAGGAAGGGATTACCGGTATCCACGTTGCCGATACCATTCCAGCCGTTGATGATGAAGGCCGGAGTACCGCCTGCTAAACGATCGTCGCCGTTAGTGCCGGGGATGCCCAGCACGGTGAGTCCAAAGTTGCCCAGGGCAATGTCGGGTTCGTGCACAGCACCCAGGTATTGCCGGGTGTACCCGAAGTTTGCGTCAAGCACTATTGTAGGAGTGAACGTATAGGTACCACCGAGGCCTGCGTTCTGGATCGTCGAGGGCGCTTGACCTACCTGGCCACCGCCAGTCGCTCCGCCCATTGCATCGCCCAGGGTTGGTGGATCGAAGAGCAATGATTCCGAACGGCTGTAGCGGCCGAAGAGAGTCATCTTATCGCTCTTGACATAGTTGATCTTGAGATCGAAGGTGGTGCGGTTCAGCATGGCGGAGCCCGCACTCACGTAGTTATTAGTAGCCGTCACGCCCTGGTTGTTAATAAACCCGGCCGGGTTAATGCGACTGAGCATTAACTTGGAAGCTGGATCGATCCGGTTTGCGGGAATGATGTTTCCCGGAAATGCCAAACGCCCCGCGCCGGCTGCGTTCCCGGTATTCGGATCAAATATGCATCCAGCTACCGGGGTGACATTGCAATTTGTTCCCGCCGGTATGGCTGACGAAAGATTCGCGTTGCCACTGGCATCGAATATGCCGACAGGATTGATCGCGCTTACGGTACGCGTAGCGAACTGCCGTCGCCGGGTAAACTCCATGTCGGTAAAGAAGAATAGTTTGTTCTTGCCGGTCCATACGCTTGGCCCTCCTTCGCCAAAGTGCGGCAGGATGATCGGCCCACCAACTGCAAAACCGTATTGATTGAGAATGTACTTCGGTTTCCGCTGTCCTACAGGACTGAAAAGGTTGTAGGCCTTAAGCGCGTTGTCAGTGTGGAACTCGAAGGCACTGCCGTGAAAATCGTTTGTGCCCGTCTTGGTGACAACGCTGACGGCTGCGCCATTTGCATTGCCCTGTTCTGCGTCGTACGAGTTCGTAACGATATTCACTGACTCAATCGATTCAGTCGGCGGTACATAGGCTGTATTGAAGGGCAACCAAATGTACTGGTTCGACGCTCCATCGATTCTGGTCAAGTTAGCCTGCATCGAGTTTCCATTGACGTTTCCCGTCATAGAGCGCTGAGGGTTACCACCGTCCGAACTGACACCTTCGGTCACGGCGCTGAAGCCGGGAACGATTCGGTAGAGTCCCTGATAGTTTCGCCCTGACCCAGCAGTAGCTATCGGCAGGTCTGCAATCTGCTTCGCTGCTAGTTGCGTATTGACGTCGGAGCGATCGGTTTGCAAGGGGGCGGTCTCCGACGTGATAGTCACGGTCTCCTTGACCTCTGCTACCTGGAGTGAGGCATCGAGTCTGCGGGTGGCGTTCGGTTCAACTGTGATCTTTTCCTGAATAAGCGTCTTAAAGGACGTGTAGGTAAAAGTCACACTGTAGACACCCGGTTGAAGACTGCTGATCTGGTAGTTTCCGTTGGTGTCGGTAGTAGTTTCCCTGACTGCGCCAGTGCCGACGTTTTGAGCCGAAACAGTCACGCCCGGCACTGCAGCTCCCTTCGGGTCCGTGACGCTTCCGGTGAGTGAGCCATA
>DATFRK010000443.1:0-7184 GCA_035263325.1 Pyrinomonadaceae bacterium
GTGCGATTTAGTTTTTCGGCGGTAAAGAAGAGCGTAGAGGTGGGTGATTACAGTGAGGCTAAGATGACATTTCAGGGTTGTTAAATCTGATAGAGAACCTGGAACGGTAGAGACTATGTCAACAATCTCTTACCCATCAGTTCGTGTTGATTCGTGTGATTTCGTGGATCGTCTGTTATTGCTGCGAAAACGGTATGATCCACGAAACCACACGAACCATCACCAACGAACCAAGAAGGAAAATTCGATTTTTGAGAAAGTCTCTCTAGCAACAAGTTCTCTATTGAGACACCCGCCACGCGAGCTTGCCGCCATGTCATCAGGGGCGGAAGGATGAATTCGAGGACCATGGCTAATAAGTAAACGACGATTCAAAGTGTGGCTCATAACCGTCTTAATCCTGCGTTAACCTCCTAATCGTCCGGAAAAACTGTCAATTTTTACAGTTACTTTGGCGCGTGGCGGCCAATATTATTTCGTCTCCCGATGTATTGGCGGTCAAAAAGGAGACTAGTCGAATGAAAAAGAAAATCTTTTCCGGGCTTCTTTTAGTTTTTGCCTTTGTGCTCGTGAACAGCACGGCCTTTGCCCAAAGGGAAACGGATAAAGGCATCGAGGTTGAAAAAGATCTGCTATTACTCCGCCGTGACCTTCGAGCGGAGAAGAAAAAGATCCTGGCGGCGAACGTTCCTCTCACTGAGACGGAAGCAACTAAATTCTGGCCGGTCTACGATCAATACGCCGAGGAAATGAGAACACACTATGACGAGTTTTACACCGTCATTAAGGATTATGCGGCTAACCAAAAGACCCTGACCGATGCTCAGGCCGCCGACATGATCAAGCGTTGGTGTAAGATCCAGGTTGACGTGGCGCAGACGAGACAGAAGTACGTGCCGCTCATCGAAAACGTGATTCCAGGAAAGAAGGCGGCACTGTTTTTCCAGATCGATCGTCGTCTTTACGCATTAATGGATCTACAGACTGCTTCGGAAGTTCCGCTGGTTATCCAGTAGTGGGCCTGGACTCTGTGGTGCGCTTTGGCTACTGCTCCCGAAGCGTCAAAACTGTGCGCTGGCTCATCCATTTTCCCGGGTTAAGTACCAGTCTTCGTGGAGTGACCAACCCCAGCAAGCCAGGCAGGTTGTCCACTGCCACTGATGTTGGCAACGAGGGCAGAGGCCTCGTGTCTCGAACGTGTTCCAGACCATGCCGCAGCCACTAAAGAAGTACTCGGGAGCGCCGCAATCAGCACAACACCAGCGGCTTGAAGAGCGCGGTTGCCAGTGGCAGAGGGGACAGCGAATGCCGCTAAACTCAGTTACATCTTCTATCTCTTCGGTTGTCTCGGGAAGATCCGTTGACGTCAGGTTTTTTTGAAAGAGATACCAAACAGCTATCGCTGTGAGCATTTGCAAGTCGTGAATAGTTGTTCGCTTCGTTAACCTCAATGTCTTCCTCTGCTTTGGCCTTGTGCCCACTCGAGATTCATTCAACCTCTCATTCACCCCAAGTAAACCATTGAAATGGTTTTGCTCACGCCACGACAGCCGATCCCCAGGCTAAAGCATGGGGTGAATGAAAATATGGCTTATTCCTCGATCGCCTTCCTGAGTGCTGCGCGGGCGAGGAGACGGGTCGAATCTAAAGTGGGCAGAGGAGAATCGTCAGGTCGAACGATCAGCGGTAGCTCCGTGCAGCCGAGGACGACCGCATCACACCCGCGTTCCTTCAACACGCTCGTCACTTCATTGAGGTATAACCGTGAGTCTTCGCGGAATACTCCGTTGACCAACTCGTCAAAGATAATGGAGTTGATCTTTTCTCTGTCCATCGCCTCAGGGATTTCACGCTTGATGCCAAATCCCGCGAGGGACTCCGGATAGACGGGGCCTTCCATCAGATACTTTGTGCCCATGACACCCAGGTGCTTGTGACCCAGTCGTTGAGCTTCTTCGCCCACAGTCGTCGCGATGTGTAACCAGGGAATTGGAGATTGCGGCAGCAAATACTCGAACGCCTGGTGATATGTGTTATCAGGGCAAATCGCAAACTGGGCTCCCGCCTGCGCGACCTTATGCGCGGACGCGAGGAGGGCCTCGGCGACTGCCTTCCAGTCGTTGGCCCTGATGTAACGCATGTGTTCGGCCAGCGGTACCGAGTTCATGGTTATCTCTGGATGATTGTGCTCACCCATCAGGGCGGGTGCTTCCAGGCAGATAGTGCGATAACAGAGGGCCGCCCCTTCCGCACTGCCAGCCACGATACCAATATGTTTAGTCACAAAGCTCATAACGCCCCTGAGCGGCCAATGGTTTCATGGGTCTTTATCTCATCCAGCCCTTTTTCTTCTTCAGCCGCATCTTTGAGCAATAGGGTTGAACAGATCGACGCTTTCAGCTTGTCACCTGGACCATAGGCATAAACCAGATATTCCTCTCCCACGTGAAATTGAGAGCTGCATTCTTCGGGGAGTGGGGTCCCATCAACTCCGCGGACGGCGCCGGTGCTTAGGACGATCTGCTTTGGACCTTTCCAACTTTTCGCAACTTTGAACGTAACGATATAGCCATCATTGGCTGTCACCTTGCCAACAAATACCGCGTTCGCTTTTTCGTATTCTTGCTTTCGATCCGCGTTGATCTGCGCGGCCGAACGGTGTGGATCTTTGATGCAAACACAATCCGCGCTTGCCAATGGCTGCGAAAAAAACAAGAGGATCAATAAGAACAAGCTCATGAGAAACGCTCCTTCCTTGGAACCGCGGGGGGCGCACCCTAAATCCGTTAGGCGCGAGAAGCAAGCGGCCCGCCTGCGCTCCGAAACTTACAAAAACCCGAATCGTTTATGCGAAACCCACCGCGAGTGCTAACCGAAGTTAGAATGCCACCAACGGCAGTTGGTGGTAGCCAGCAACTCCATTTACTAATACGGAAAGGCCTGCATGAATGCGTCCAGGTCTGCTGCGCCACCTTTAGCGTTGGCCGACCAGTAATACTTCCCTCGCGTCCAGGCAAAGAAGGCACCCGATTCGTTGTCGACCTTTAAATAACTGGGCTCAGTACCAAGCGAACCAAAACGTGGATCAGTCGGAAACTTGCCAGTTACTTCCCCGGCCGCCGTATCCAGCGTGGATTGCGCGTTATCTGCGCTGCTGTTCACACCAAACTCAACAAAGACTTCTCTCCCGCCAGCCATATAAGTCGCGTACACCGAATTGCCATCGACCTCGATTGTCGTCGGTGTCACGCCACGCTGGTCCGATTTCTCGAGTAAGGTGCGGCTGTAGGGACCAACTTGTTTCGGTAAGAGTTCGTCGAGATTGAGACTGTTGGGCAGCGGCCGTTTTTCGATTCCATAAGGTGCACTGCCACTCAGCGGCTTGATCTCGCCTCTAGGCGTCGGCGGACCATTGGTCGTGTTAGTGGGTGGGTTCGCGCCCTTTTCAAGGGGCGTTTCGGTGCGCACAAAGAAAACGTTGGTCTGTTTCTTTTCCTCGTCCTGTGCGGCGATGATCATGAGCCCTATCCCTGCATTGTTTGCTGTCTTTTGAAAGACGCAGGCTACGCCGGAGAAATGGTATTCACTGCCATTCAAACAGGTCGAGTTTTTGCTTGGTTCCCAATTCCCAAAACTAGTCATCCGCTCGTTGGTGTAGAAGTTCTGTACGTCCTGCGGAGATTTCGTAGTGCTGAAAACCGCCCAATCTCCAGTGGCAGGCGTCTTGGCCTCGCCCTCTTTATTTAGGCGATATAGGTTGTTGAGTGCCGTGCGCATCATAACTTTGACGAACAACGGCATCTCAGCCTCTGACGTCGTCAGGCCATCCATCCGCGGCACGTCATTCCACAGGTCGCCGATCTTTTTTAGATTTTGGTCGTTGCCGGTGAGGGTGTTCGCGAGTCGGCAGGACACGAGCACCAGAATCAAGCAGGCGAAAACAAGCAGCGCCGAGATTTTGTTCATACAGACCCCCGCAAGTTTCAGGTCACGCTGGACAACGTCAATGAATTGTTATGCTGGGCCGAAGCGCCGAGATATTCTCAGGCGGTTCGATGAGTGAATGAACTGGTCGAATCATACTTGAAATTCGAAGTTTGGTATACGTTAACTGATCAAAGAACGGTCCAATCACTTCTCATTCTTCGCCTGCTTCAGAGACCGTGTCAGACTTTAATGTTACCTGCATCTTCGTTCGTGTTAGTTCGTGTAACTTCGTGGACCGTGTTTTTGAGAGGGTGAAAAAAGTTGGATCCACGAAATCACACGAACTAACACAAAGGCCGAGCAACAGTTTCAACTTTCTCTGCGCTCAGCGGCTACGCGACTCTGCGGTGGGGTTGAAGCGGAAAAGATGAAGTCTACCGCAGAGACGTGGTGCCAAGCCTCCGACATGAAGAAATCTCTGCATGGTTTTAGACGAAGGAAGGTTGGTGTCGAGTTCCTAGACGGCGTTCTCAATGAGAACCTCTTCGATCCAACTTCTCCGGGCGCACTGCACCACTGAATTTCCTTTGCCATCTTTGAGCGCGGTGCTGACTCCGTGCGCCAGAAACTGTTCAACTATTTCACGTTGGGCCCCTTTTGCCTCTTCAGAGCCGCTACCACCGCGGCCGGTGTTCTGAACTGCCAGGTGAAAAGGCGTGGACCCGGGCTTATTCTTCAACGTCGCATTGCTTCCGGCGTCGAGCAGGAATTTGACGGCGGCGGCACAGCGGGTCCGTACCGCGCGGTGCAAAGGCGTGGCCCCATTCTTGTCCCGGGCGTCGATGTGCGCACCAGCATCGAGCAGGCAATTTAGAGTCTTTACTTGCCGCTTCGCATCCCACGCTGGACCATTGATATAGCCGTCGGCCGCGTAGTGGAACGGGGTACTCTGACGACGGTTCGCGGCAGCGTTTGGATCGGCGCCAGCGTCCAATAGTTGTTTGACGAGTTCAACGCGATAACCAGCAGCAGCAAGGTGCAGTGCGACATCGCCGACATACAGCCAGTGAAAGATTTGAGAATCGTAGAACCGTGCTTCTTCGATAGGTGTTGTCGCCAGGCCCTTATCCGCCTTGAGCAATTCCCTCACCTTCGAGCGGTCGTCAGCGAGTATGGCTGCCAGTAGTTTTTCCATTGAATGTCATCCACAGATTACGCAGATTGCAGGTAACAACTCACGACGGTCGCAACTCAATGCAATAAGCGTAATCTGTGGATCCTTGTTCACTCTTATCCTTTGTGGCGGATCGAGTAGAGCCGGTGTTCCGTCCGGATTAACAAGCGCTCGCCCACCAGCGCGGGCGAGGCCTGGGCCATGTCGTCCAGTTCGTTCACGTGCAGTAACTTGAATTCCTCGCCCGTCGTCATCACGAACGTCTGCCCTTCTTCGCTCAGGCAGAAAAGCTTGCCGTTATAGGCCCAGGGCGAAGTAGTGAAAGCCGTTGCGGCTGGGTCAATCCGCGTCTTGTAGGTTTGCTTCCCGGTCTTGGCGTCATAGCGGTTCAAGATGCCCGTCTCAGTGAGCGTGTAAACCGCGCCCTGGTAAGCGACTGGCGACGGCAGATAAGTTCCACCCTTAGCTTGTGACCAAACTACGTACTCATTCGCTGTCTGATCCGCCTTGAGTGAAATGTCGCCCGTAGCACCGGGCCGAAGCGCAAACAATGGACGTCCGCGCCCGCCATCAATGTAAAGTAGTCCTTCATATGAGAATGGCGTCGGTATAGGTGTCGCCGCCATTCCTGACATCCGCCACAACTCTTTGCCTCCGAGGTCGTAACTGACTACCTCGCCTGGTCCAATCGCCACAATCTCGGTGCGCAAGGGGTGGCGCCAAACAAACGGAGTGGACCAGCCTGAGCGCTGCACTGGCTGCCCCTTCCCCCCGAGATCGCGGTTCGTGCGCCACACCTGTTTACCGGTTTGCTTATCGAAGGCGGCAATGTACTGCTGTTTCTCGTTGTCGCTCACGATCACCAGCAGGTTGCCGGCGAGTGCGGGCGAACTCCCGGTACCAAAGTCGAGGTAGATTGGATTGGCTTCCAGCGGCGTGGTCCATAACTGTCTCCCCTTCAGATCAAAAGCCCACAATCCCAGGTTCGCTACGTACACATAAACCGCTTTTCCATCAGTCACCGGACTTTCGGAAACAAAACTGTTCTTGCGGTGACGCCCACCAGGCGGATGGCCGGAATTAAACTCCCTGGTCCACTCAACCTTGCCGCTCTTCAGATTCAGGCAGTAGAGGAAGTAATGCAGGGTCACTTCATGCGGCAGTTCGATGTCGCGTTCGGTGACCTTCTCGATTACTTCCTTGATCGGCAGGCCCTGTTTTTGCAGCTCGGCGACATACTCGTTGCTGTATTCCGTGCCGATCTGTGGTGGCTTCGACTTGCCTTCAGTTGTTACGGTGGTCAGGTAGATCCGGTCGCCGGTGACTATCGGCGAGGACCAACCGCGACCGGGGATCTCTTGCGACCACTCGACATTTTCAGTCTTGGACCAGCGTTCGGCCAACTTTGGATGCTGGCCCACTGGATTTGATTCCGGTCCACGAAATTGTGGCCAGACCAGGTCCTGAGCATGAACTGTATTGGCAACCAGGAGCAGCGCCCACAAAAAACCTGCACCGCGCAAACCAACGTGGTAATTGCTTGTCATCGCAAAAAAATTTTCTCCTAAGGATGATTCATGGCAGCCCCTAAAATTAACAAAGAAGCCTGCTGATGGCGAGTATTCTTCTTCAATACGGTTTGGTCTGGACAGTTCAATACGGTTTGGTCTGGACAGCAAATCCCACCAACGGCAGTTGGTGGATCGTTCAAGTCCTTTCTACGCGAAGACTCGGACGCTCCTGCAACAGAATCCCACCAACGGGAGTTGGTGGTTCGTTCATGTCCAACCTACAAAACGACAGAGTCTCCTAGGCTGGACTTGAAACGATCCACCAACTGCCGTTGGTGGGATTGTCGGCGTCAAAGGGTTCAATGTTTGTAGAAAGGACTTGAACGAACCACCAACTCCCGTTGGTGGAATTTTGCAAACCGGATTTTGCAAACTGATTTCGCCAACCTAATCAACTCTGTGAGCTCCTGTATTGAGCTTGCTGGACCAGCAACTTAGCCACTAAGCCTGTCCAGCCCGTCTGATGGCTGGCTCCGAGGCCTGCGCCAGTGTCGCCGTGGAAATACTCGTAA
>DATFRK010000444.1:0-6372 GCA_035263325.1 Pyrinomonadaceae bacterium
ACGCGATTGATTTCATCGAAGGCGTCGTCGCCGTTCTCCTGAGTCCACAATGTACCAGTCAAGGGATCGAAGGCCATGCCGAAGCTATTGCGGATGCCATAGGCAAAGACCTTCTTGATATTGGCGGCTGCCTCGCCGGTCAAGCTGGTGGCGGCGTTGAAAAAGGGATTGTCACTCGGAGTTGAGCCATCATCATTCAGCCGCAGGATGACGCCGGTCAGGTGAGCATTGTCCGGTTCCGGTCCGCCAAATTGATCGTCAGGTACAGGACCACCGCTGGTGATGTTCTGCAGGAAGCCGCGGCGGCCGTTGTCGCCGATGATGATGTAGAGCTTGCCGTCTGGTCCAAAGCGAATGATGCCGCCGTTGTGGTTGCCGCGAGATGGTTGGCCGGCATCCTGCTGCAAGGACCGCAACTTGATCAGGTTGCGATCAAAAGTGAGTGTCGTACCGTTCCAAACGTAGCGGTCGACTCGATTCCCCAGCAAAGGAACTTCGTCAATATTTGCCGAATCAACTCCAGTGCTGCTCTCGGTCCAGTAAAGGTAGACAAATCCGTTCTGGCCGAAATTAGGATGCAGGGCGATGCCGAGCAGACCACGCTCCGATGCGTTGTTGACAGCCAGGTCAAGAACGGTGCTCTGAAGTGCTCCATTCACCACGCGTAACACTTTGCCGGTTGGCTTTTCGAGTATCAGGAAATCGTTGGACCCGATGAAAGCCAGGCTGGTGGGTTGATTCAGTCCAGTTAGCACAGTGGAGACGGTTAGATTGTCATCGAGCATTGAAGGCGATGCGGCCGCAGGCTGAATCGATGTGGTGATCGACGACGAGTTGTTGGTTGCATCGAAATCGGTTTGGGTAGCGGTTACAGTGGCCGTGTTCGAAAGCGATCCTTGAGACGTCGGTGTAGCGTTAATTGTAACTATTGCGCTGGCGCCCACAGCCAAATTACCCAGGCTGCAATTAACCGTGCTGGTACCGCTACAAGTGCCCTGGGTCGTTGTCGTCGAACCAAATGTGAGGCCGCCTGGCAGCGTGTCGGCTACCATCACATTGGTGGCGGCCGCTGGCCCATTGTTCGTCGCAACAATGCGATAGGAAAGGAGCACACCGATTTGTCCAGGATTAGGCGAAGCAGTCTTCACAACCGAGATATCCGCACTGGTAGGACTCACGACATTCAACGACGCAGTGGTTGAGTGCATCAGCATGCCGGACGCGCCGTTGATGCTTACGTTGTGATTACCCAGCGGCGTGCCGGCAGTGGTTGAGAGGGTCACCGCTGAAGTTTTCGCATTTGCATCGTTGAGATTGACTGCTGCGGGATTGAAATTAGCGGTCGCACCTGCGGGAAGCCCACTGGCGCTCAGGTTCACGGTACCGATAAAGCCCGCCAGGGGTGTTAGTGTCAGCGTGTACTGCGCATTGCCACCGGGAACTACGTTGACTGACGAGGGATTGATACTCAGGTCGAAGTCGGGTGTGGTTGAGGCCGGCGCAGACGCAACAAAGGTCTTGTAGATAAAGTCGCCCGAAGTATTGCCGTCGTTGTTGGCCTGGTTCCCTGCGGCGTAAAAGGTGACTGGTCCAATATCCGTGGCCGGGGCAGTCCAGTTAAAGGTCCAACTCGCTCCACCTGCTTGATTGATGAAGGTCCCCGCTGCGGTGTGCTCAATATATTGTCGCGCGCCACCTGGTCCCTGGTTGTTCAGTACCTGGGTGAGGCCGTCAAGATTCTGTAGATCGCCTGCCTTTTGATCAGAAGTATCCAGCACTGTCAACTCAAACCCCCAGCGCTTCCTGGTTGGATCAGCGTTGGTGTGAGTCACCGTGATCGGATACGTCTGCCCGGGAACATAAGTCGGCGGAGCAGTAATTGAAATATGCCCTGTTCCGGCATCGGGCGGAACATGACACTCCGCACACGCCTCGGGTACTTCGTTAGGCGCACCCGTATAGCCTGCAGGAGGTCCCGAAGAATAGGCTTGCACAGGGCGGGTTCCCTTGTCGTTTGAGAGAAGAAAACCCAGGAGAGCAGCGAGTAGTGCCGGTAAAACTATGAGTCTCAGCTTGGCAAAGGTAGGGTAGGGCAAACTCATGACAGCGACTCTATGTAGAAAATGATGGCCGAAGGAATAAATAGGCCCGGCGACAATATCGCCGGGCCACTGTAGCTTACCAAACTCGATCCCGTGTGTCCGACACTTTCTTCTCTAAGTAAGGAACCCGAGGTTCGCGGTCGGGAATCGTCCAATCAACGGAAACACCGCCGCAAGATCTGCGGATGACAATCCATACCAGGTTGCCAGGGTGGCGGCGTACTGCTCGACAGAAGTAGTGGGAATCCAGCGACCACGCGGGCTCGTTCCACTGTCCGTATCGTTTGGTCCTCCGAGAGCGAGAGTGGGATAAGTTCCGAAGAGGGCGTGGCCCAGGACTGACCCACCAACGACCAGCTGGTGATTGCCCCAACCATGATCGCTGCCCACTTGTGGTCCAGTGCCGGACGGTTGCAGGGTTCTGCCAAAGTCCGACATCGTGAACGCGGTCACCTTGTCTTGCACTCCCAGTTCGACGGTGGCGTCATAGAAAGCCTTGAGCGCACCGCTCAACTGGGTCATTAAAGAAACCTGACCAGTCAATTGATCCGAGTGGGTGTCGAAGCCGCCGATCTGGGTAAAGAAGATTTGCCGCTTCATGTTGATGCCTGCGAATGGATCGGTACAGGCCTTTATTAATAGCGCGACTTGCTTGAGCTGCCGCCCCAGGGATGTGTTGGGGAAGACAGTCGTGAGCGTGGGATTAACACTGCTCAGCGCGTTGTCCGTTTGGATTGAACTCGAGCGAATATCACTGGCAGCCTTCACCAACTTAACGTCGTTGTTCAAGGTGCGCAGCTCATTGAATGAAGCCAGGCGAGAACTGATCTCGGCACTGGTTGCACCCGGCGCGTTACTTAGAACCAACACGTTGGCCAGAGACGTGCCCGAGTCGGCCACTGCCAGCTGTCGAGTATCAACACCGGTGAGAAAGAGATTTACACCAGCAATAGAGCAGTTATTAGGGAAGGTCGCGCCGGCATTCAAGGCCACGGTCTTATCGGCGAGCCGTCCAGCCCAACCAGTCTGGCTAACTGAGTTGGCGATGCCCGTCACAAATAGGCCCACCTGGTCCGAGTGAGAAAACAACTGTAGCGGTTTTTTGCCGGTGCCGTTCTGGTAGGTTGTTTTCGTAAGTGGTTCGACTAGTGGTCCCTGGTTGCAAAGGACGGCCAGCTTGCCGGCGTTAAAGAGGGTCTGGACTTCCGTCATATTCGGATGGAAGCCAAACGAGCCGCCGGTAGCTGGCGATACGGGAAGAAAACTTGCCTGCGCGATCGCTAAGTCGACACCTCGGGCGGTAGCGTAGGAACTGTACTGGTTCAGATCGATGAACATGTTGTTCCCGTCGTTTCCGCCATTGAGGAACACGCACACCAGCGCCTTGTAGCCGGTTGCGGCCTGGGGAGTGAGCGCATGAACCACACCAAAATCCCGAACAGCTGAGGCCATCGCCATGCCACCGAGTGCGCATGCACTCGTACGTAAGAAGTCTCTGCGTGATGTTGCCATGATAGTTATCTCTGGATGTCGTATTGCGATGAAGTCGCGACCAAGTAAACCGCCAAACGAGCTCGCTTTTGATTGCGAGTGGTAGTGTTGGCATCGTTAATAGCGTTCATTGCTGTGATGATCGAGGCGCGCATTTGCGGATGCATGGTGCCGTGCAGCAGCATTTGATCCAGCGGGTCGACCACGTCAGATGGATTGCCTGCCAACGCTTCCAGGTTTGAGGTGTCGATCGAGGTGCCACGAGGCCGATCCGGGCTGGCCGCGGTCGGCGTGGTATTGGCTGACACACCCGAATAGATGAGTGTGTTTATGTCATTAGCGCGACGCAGCGTCGTGGACGTTGAAAGAATTCCGAACGCTGGTCCAAGAATCTTGGTGCCCGGTACTTCATACCCTGGTTGGTAATAACTGAACACCGTATTCGGGTTGAAGATGGATTGATCAAGGGTGCCGGTGAAATCGGTCGACGACCTGCCGGCCAACACGCCATCGCTGGTCGACGTCTTGTCGAATGACTTCACGTTGAAGGCGCGGAGAAATCCAGTGATGTACTGGGCTGGCTCACGCATCTTGCCGTAGTTAGGATCGGTCTTGACGTCACCACGCGCTTCCGGATCCAGCAGGATTGCCTGCACTACCGCCTTGAGATTACCGCGGGCACTAGTACAACCGGCAATTGGATAGAGCCCTGCACAGTCGTTAGCGAAGACTGAGCTGACGCGCTGCACATAAGCACCACTCGGGTTGCTCGTGACGAGGTGCTGGATCAGTTGCTTACTGATAAATGGTCCAACATTCGGATGGTTAAAGATGTTATTGAGCGCTGCTGTTAAGTCGGTTTGGGCGCACGCGGCGTTGTTGCCACACGAAGCGATCACTTGTCCCTGCAGCAGCGTCTTAGTGCCACCGTCATGGCTGGTACCACCGCGCGGCACCATTGGATCACGCCAGTTGGTGATGCCGGCGCCGATGAGAGTTGGGTTCAGGTTCCAACCGGTAAACACACGAGTGAACTCATTGACTTGCGTCTGCGTGTAAGAAGCGAGGGGCATTCCTGAGGCATCCACTTGTGGCGTGCCATCCGGATTCAACACCGAAGTGCCAATCGAGAAGAGTTGCAGGACTTCGCGGGCAAAGTTCTCGTTCGGACTGGTGCGCGTGCTGAGCCGCATGTCGAGATACTCACCCATCGCCGGCGAAAGCGTAATCTGCTCGAGCAGTGTGCGGTAATTGCCAAAAGCGTTGCGATCGAGAGCTTGCAGGTAAATGGTCATCCAGCTCGGACGGTTGACTTCGCTGTTACCGGAGACGACCAGGATCTGGTGTAGCGCCCAGGCAACGCGCTGCCGCAGTTGGTCTGGACCATACAGTGCGGTGGAGTAGAAGTTTCGCTGCACTGGATACATCGAGAAGTTATCCCGATTGCACACTGTCTGGTTGTAATTCGGATCGCTGGCATTCGAGGTCGGACAGGCAGTGTTTTGATCGTCAAGGGGAAAAGTCATGTCCGGATAGTTCGACCCTTGTCCGGGGTTGGTAACTGGAGCGCTGAACTGTTCGTTGAGATACGCCTGGAAGCCGACGGCCTTAACGTGTGCGATGTCAGCCGGCGTTGGTCCCCAGGTTGTTTGCTCTAGGAAACGAACGGCATCGGCATCCGTAGCTGGACCAGTGAAAGAATCCGGCACGTAGGGCGGATCTGCTGGTGGTGGCACGGCGGGCGCTGGAGTGGGTACAGCACCGACGTCGTCCGCCGGTCCACCGCCAACGTGACCTATACCGACGCGAACACGGTTACTCATCATTCCGTGGAGATTCAAACTGAGTAGTACGTCACCGAGGTCGCCCATCTCATCGCTGAGTCGCACCACTATCATGGTGATGCCGGTAAAGTTTGGCACCTGGCCCGCGTATTCAACTTTGAGTGGATAGCGCTTGCCGCTGGCGTCTTGTGCGTCGCAGGTGAAAGCGTTAGCGCCTTCACCGGCGAGCAACTGAACGCTGCGAGCAAAGATCGCGATGCGAGTGCGGTTGTCGATGCTGAACGGAACTGGTGTGGTGGGGGCGAAGGGTTCAGCTTTTAAACTGACCGACTCTAAAGCAATCGCGCGGGTGTTGCCGATCTGGCTCAGCAGCGTGGGTGCTTGTGGACCAGCTGCCTGAATTGCAGAGATGATGCCGCAGATGGCAATCAGACCGGCAGCTTGAATGAGCTTCGACGAATTGCGGATTACGCACCGCGAGAGACTGGTTGTCATGGGTAACTCTCCGTCACATGTTCTGCGAACAGTCGCGACCGAAAATAACAACTTGGTGAGACTTGTAAACTCAGTCGGGATTGGTGGAGGGGCCACCGGGTACTTAGACCAGGTTGAAAGGCACTATACCACGCTTTTGATCTGCCTGGTCAATACATTTAGACGTGACGGAAATAAATAAAGTCGAACTTTGTGAGACTTCTAATAGGAGGAGTGTTTGCAGCCATTCGCGTGACTCAACTATCGGGTTTCGTTGCTTGATTGATGTTAACTGCAGGCTACAAATCGCGTGTCAACTACAGGCTACAAAGTGAGGTTAGAGTTGTTTGTAAGGATGAATGATGAAGGCTGAAGGATGAATGGTTGCACCTTCCCCTTATTGCTTATGACGTGGACAGCTGTGCTGGGAGTGCAGGCGGCTCCCCTGCTTACTCGAAATCTTGCTCCTTAGTTGTACTGCCGCTAGCCATCCAGTTCGTAACATATCCTGCGCTGCATGT
>DATFRK010000445.1:0-6040 GCA_035263325.1 Pyrinomonadaceae bacterium
AGACAGTGCAAGTGCAAACTGTCTACTGCGGGTTTTGTGGCGGGCGTATTGCTCCGGACGACGTCTTTTGTGCGCATTGTGGGGCGCGTCAGCCGATGTCCGGAGTGGGGTCGAGCGCGATGTTGCACCTGGCACGGCCGACCGCAAAGCTGGTCGTGGCTGGTACCACTGAACTGGACGCATCATTCATACTGCAAAAGGACAGCAACTTGTTGGGTCGCACCGATCCGCACTCAAACATTTTTCCCGAGATCGATCTCTCCCGGTTTGATCCGGAGACAAAAGTGTCCAGACGACACGCGCGGATTTGGTTGGAAGGCGAGACATTTCTGGTTGAGGACCTGGGATCCGTCAACGGCACCGTCATCAATGATTCAGTGAGACTGGCCCCACGGCAACCCCGGGTACTCGATAGCGGTGATAAACTGCGGGTCGGAGAAACTACTCTGCATTTTCTCGTTGGGTAGTATCATCCCTTGAACTTGTGCCTTGAACTTCGTAAGCTCGGATGCCCAGAACTACCACATCCAAACTGCACGGGAGCGATAGTAACGCAGGCGGCTTGCCTGCACTTGGCTCGGAACTAGTACTTGCAGGCGAGCCGCCTGCGCTCCCAACAAAGTTCCAAGTGAATTAATTTTGATGACGGCTGCTCAAGACGTGTCCCAAGCGAACGCCAGAAGCCGCACACCAAGAACGGAAGGAAACCGCCTCCGAGCTCCTTTTGCTCTTCGTTGTGGCGCTCTTTTGGTCGACTACGTAACAGTGATGTCCATCATTGTGCTGGGCACCTTGGTGGCCCGGATGCTTGGCGGCGGCGCTCGCAGTGCCGGAACCTCCGCAGAAACTATCGGCGTCCTGGCGGCTGCAGTGGCGGCGGTCCTTAATCTTGGTGTAATACCGGGTTTGACAGGCCGGACGCTGGGAAAGTGGGCCACCGGACTCCGAATTGAAAGAATAAACGGGGAACCGATGGGCATTGGTCGCGCGCTGGTGCGACATTTTGTCGGATATCCGGTATCTTTTCTTATCCTTGGGCTTGGTTTTCTTATTTCCGCCCTGACTGAAAGGGGCCGGGGTTTGCACGATATGATTGCCGGAACAATTGTCGTTCGTGAAGGTTCGCTGCCGTCTCCGCGCCGCTGAGCACCGCATTAGCCCAACAACCTGAGACGTCTCTAAAAAAATGTCAGAGCTAATAGTCAAATACCCCGATCGGGCCGCCGACCATTTTCCCCTGGGTCGTTTGCGGATAACGATAGGTCGTTCCGCCCGCAACGACCTTTGCATTCCAGATCCGTTTGCCTCGCGCGTGCACGCTGAGGTGCGGCGCGAAGGCGATGAATACCTGCTCCAGGATCTAGGTTCCGCCAATGGCACGCTTTACAACGGCGCCACGGTGGAAAGCGTAGTACCTCTTACTGCGGGCGGTCGCATTCAAATCGGCGAGACCGAAATAATCTTCAACGATGGCACCTACAACTCGAGTATGGGCGCCACCATGATTACCGACAATTCTGGTACATCGCTGCCGGAAGCCACCATTGCGCTGGCCTCTGGTGACCGGACAACCTCAGGTCTGTTGGAGGCCATTGACGCCATCGAGGGTGCGCGCACCAAACCCGAAAAGATTTCTAAGGAAGCACCATCATCCAACCGCGGTGACCTGCTGGCTTTGATCAGCAAAGTGGGCATCACACTGTTAGCCTCAGCCACGTTGAATGAAACGCTGGAGCAGATAGTGTCGCTGGTGTTTGAAGCAGTGCCCGCCGATCGCTGTCTGATCATGATGCGTGACGAGGGCAGCGAAGATCTACGAGTAGCCGTGGCGCGTCTCAGGGATCGCGCCGGGGAAGTGGGAGAGATTCGCGTCAGTCGCAACGTGCTTGACGAAGTGGTAATTCGTGGCAAGTCGGTGCTTACTTCCGACGCGCAACACGATCCCCGTTTCGCGAGTGGCACGGTGGTTCTGCAGGGCGTTAGATCCGTTTTAGCTGTTCCCCTGGGAGTAGCGGAAAAGGTATTTGGCATTATTTATGCTGACTCGCCTATTGCCGAGGGCCGTTTCACGGAAGATCATCTGAAGGTGTTAACGACGCTGGCGTCTGTGGCTGCTATTCGCGTCGAGAACACACGCTTGATTGAAGCCCGGTTGGAACGCGAACGACTAGAACGCGAGCTGGCCTTAGCAAGTGAAATCCAGCAGCGGTTCCAACCAGCGGCTCCACCTCACATTGGTGGTTATGAGCTACAAGGAATCAGTTTTCCTTGTTATGAGATCGGGGGCGACTACTACGATTTCATCGAACGCAAGGATGGACGCCTGGTGATTGCGCTGGGTGATGTATCGGGTAAGGGAACGGCGGCCGCATTGTTGATGTCCTCGCTGCACGCGGCGGTGCATGCACAGGCTGGGTCTCACGATTCGTTGGTGGCCACTATCTCAGCGGTCAATCGCTACCTGGCAGACAACATTCCGGCAAACCGGTTTGTCACGTTGTTTTATGCCGAACTTGACCCGGAGTCAGGCTCACTCGCTTTTCTGAATGCGGGTCACAATCCACCTCTAATTGTCCACTCGGCTGGGACCGTGGAACAGCTGGCGTCGGGTGGCTTGCCACTAGGCATCAAGCCTGACGCTGAATATCGTGAGGGTCGCACTCAGTTGCAACCGGGTGATGTGCTCGTCATCTACTCTGACGGAGTGACTGAAGCGGTGAGTCCCACCGGTGAGGAGTTTGGCCCAACACGACTCTACGAAGTTGTTTCGCGCAACATCGAGGCATCCGCTGCAGGTATACGCGACCGCATCGAGTCGTCACTGACCAAGTTTTCGCAGGGTACTAGTGCTGCCGACGACATCACGTTGGTGATTGTGAAGCGGCAGGCGGAAGCGAAGCAGGCAACATCTGTCGGTTAGTGGTTAGTTAGTGGTCAGTAGTCAGTGGTTAGTAGCATAGGTCCAATAGGTCCTATACAAGACACAAAGTCGACTGACAACTAACTACTAACCACTGACCTTCCTCAATCATTCACACCAAATTCAAGAAACTTGTACTTGCCGTCAGTATCCTTGCCGAAAATGAGGATCAGCTCGCCACAGAAGATTTCGTAGTTGTCCTGCTCCTTTACGAGTTTCGCAGTAGCTACGCAGCGGCGCACTTTTCGGGTAAAAAATTGGTCGTAGATCTTGAGGAAGCCAGCGCGATCGCGTTCGCGACTGTCATAGAGGAAGGGCAGCTTGGTCATGTCGGCCACGGCCTCCTTATCGTTCTTCGCCATCGCCGCCTTAAAAGTTTTCCAAAACGAATTGAAGTCTGTGTTCTTCGTCTGTGCTTCTGCCACTCCCGCGCTAAACATCAGCACCGCTATCGTAAGAATTCTTAGCCAAGCTTTCATTTAAATCCGCTATTGCTCCTTGTTTATTAACTTCCCGACCTTTCTGCGTAGCAAGTCTCGGGGTTCTTGTTTTTTTGCGCAACTTTATCTTCGGCGTAGCCGAACCCCATGGTCCTACTGCTTAATAGCAGTTCTGCTGTGCTGCGTTCCCAGCGCCGGTTACTCTCCGTTAAGCAGTCTGAGTCACCGCAAACGCACAGTCCAAGAGAGGGCGCTCCAGACACATCCTTACGAATTCTCATTCGCTGCGCTGAACAAGTGCAGTAGCGTTCCCACCGCAATCAAGTACATGCCCTTGTGGGAAAGTGGCGTGTACAGATTAGCGAGTAGAGGCTCCTGGAAAAAAGCCACGATGAAAAGTAGCGAAGACGCAGTGATCATCAGTGATCCAAGCAGTTGCAAGATCAAGCGCCAGCGCTCCCGCCGGTAGACAAAATAGCTGCCGATCCCCAGGTGCAACAGGCCCGACATGAGGATGAAGATGTGCCGAGTCCGATAAAGCAATCGTGGCCCATCAGCCATTCCCACGAGATGATTGTAGAACTTATCCATGAACTGGCCAGTAAGCAGGAAAGCGATCACCACCAATACGCCAAAGATAATATGAAAACGCTTCATGTCTATCTGCTAGCTGCTGGCCAGAAATCGCATTATCGGTCGGGTGTCCGCTCGCCGCGCGACTTCCCGAAATCCGGCTGCTTTGAAAGCTGACGCGACCCCATGCCAGAGAAATGGGTCGGCCATCTTATTTCCCGCTGGCTCGACCGGATAACCCTCAACCACCGCGGCGCCTCGACTCACGGCGAGCTTCACCGCCTCGCGAATCAGGTAGGTCGACACTCCCTGTCGCCGGTAGGGCCTCTTAACGAAAAGACAGGAGATGGACCATACCAGTTTTGCATCCACCGGGCTGAGAATCTTCGAGCGCTCCAAACCTACGTAGTCAGCTCGCGGCGCCACTGCGCACCAACCGATCGGTTCTTTGCCGAGGTAGGCAATCACCCCAGGCTTCCCACCCTTGATTACCAGGTCTCGCAAACCGCGCTTGTTTATAGCGCCCTTGCCCGCTTCGAACTGTTTTCGCGGCACGCGCCAGAACATGCACCAACATCCAGCACACGCTCCACGTTCACCGAACAGGTCTGCAACGTCGGCCCAACGCGAAGGTGTTGCAGCGTACGCTTTGAGGCGCGTTAGATCTAATTCGCCTTTCATAAGCGGATGGCTAATCGGCAAAGAACTGCGTCATCTTGCGTAACGACTGCAGCTGTTCGGAGGTTAATACGAACTCTTGCTCACCCAAACGCAAAGTCAAAACTTTTCCCTGGATGCTCTTATTGAATGCGGAATAGGGAATTTGCAGGTAGAGAAACTCAGTCACGAGGTCATCCGCGGATCGCCCGGTCGAAAATTGACCTTCCGTTTGATAGACCACTTTGTGGTCGGAAAGGAAGGCAATTTTGGTGAGGTTGGGAAACCTCTGTTTGGGCGAGTAACTGGCAAAGTCAAACGAGACCTTTTCGGGTGGCTTGGGCGTGACTTTGCTGGTGTCCACCGGGATCTCCAGATGTGGGATGACTGTCAGCCCCTTCCCCGGTACGCCATCCAGTTGCATCGCCGAAGTCTGAATGTCGGTCTGCTTTTTGTTTGGCGAGTAATTGACACTCACTCCGCTCTTGCTTTCTTCGTCATCACCTGGAGTTGGATCGAACTGCGGCAGCAAGTGGGCCTGGTTGTCGAAACCGTAGTAGTCGACTCCCTCCGAGTAATGAAACACGATCAGCGAGGTACTCATGCGCACGAACATTACATCGATTTCGTTGAGCGATTGAATCTGAGCATAGTGCGCTTTCACTAGTTCTGCCGTGGCTTGCGCACGCACAGCGCGTTCATCTGAGCTCTTGTCATTCAATTCAGAATTGACGAAGCGAATTAGAATCGCGGAATGCCGTTCTGAATTGCGAATGTTGAGGTCAACTTCCTTTTCCCTAAACTGCTGCAGAATTTCGTTCCGCAGCTCCGTCAAGTTACGAAGGAGTGCCCCGGTTTGGCGGATGCCTGCGCAACCAGACGTTAAAAAACACAACAATAGGGCGGTCGGGATTAGGAGAAACTTGTTCAAGTTAGTGAACGCGAGGAGTGCAAATTTAGTCGCTGGGTTTCCCCTGTAACAGGCCTTCTGCTTTCAGCGTTTTCGGTCCGTTCTCATCACAAATCGCAAACGATGAGCCTTCGTACATGGTCACGCCGGCATATTCACCCTTCGCGTTCAGGATGTAGAAGTTGATGCCGAAGTTGGGCAGTCCTTTATCGTTCAGGAGCCGCTTTTCGATCGTGTTGTTCTTGATTCGATTCAACACCTCCATGCCGGCATCTTTCGGGTGCGCTCCTCGTCTCATCTCTTCGATGATCACAAACGAACAGAGGTTATAGAGATTCGCCTCACCACGACCAGTTGAACCAGCCGCCCCCACTGCGCCATCAACGTACAAACCCGCACCTAAGATGGGAGAGTCTCCGAGCCGTCCGGGAATTTTCCAGGCGAGACCACTGGTGGTGGTAACGCCGCAGATTTCACCTTTTGCGTTGATTCCGTCGCAGTTAATAGTGCCGTGCAGGTTTTCTTCGCGCAGTAGACCTT
>DATFRK010000446.1:0-5256 GCA_035263325.1 Pyrinomonadaceae bacterium
CAAGGCTGATACCTGTTTTAGCGACAGGCCAGCTAGACTAACCCCCAATGTCAGTACGATTGCTAAACACGATCGTAGGCCAATTAGCATCGATGGCTCCACCTCCGTTGTCACAGAGTGACTTGTTGCCAAAAACTTCTGGATAAAGAAATGAAGAAGTCTTGCAGAAACGCGCTGTTACTCGAAAGGGTCAAGCGGTTGCTGATTGTAGGTTAACTAACTTCTCGCTGTCATGCACAAAACAGGCGATAGCATCGGAGCCACGTCTGAGTATTAGGGAGATTGAAAAGGTTCCGGGCCGACCATTTGTTTGCCGATGCAGGAGCCTGCTGATAAACTTCTCTCCTGCGTTTGCCAACACCCCCGACCGGTCTTTTAAGAGAGCAGTGGAACTGTCCTTAGCCAGTAGTTAGCCTCAAAAGATTCCAGAGCGGTTATGTCTGCGCTCAACAATCAGTTATACCGATTCGGAGAATTCACTCTCGACGCCAACCAGCGGGTGTTATTACGCGCTGGAAAATTGCTCGCCCTCACGCCGAAGGTCTTTGATACGCTCCAGATCCTGGTGGAAGGCCGGGGTCGGATTGTGGAGAAGGATGAATTAATGAGGCGATTGTGGCCGGACACCTTTGTTGAAGAAGCCAACATCACCTACAACATCCAGCAGCTACGAAAATCTCTGAATGACGATGCTCGGAACCCACGCTACGTTGGCACTGTCGCTCGGCGCGGCTATCGCTTCATTGCCGATGTCGAGACCCTTCCTTGCGAAAACGGAGTGGCGACTAGTCAGTTATCCGGCGATGGCTTCGTTAGTCAGCTTGAGAATTTACCGGCTGAGACAGCTGCGGCAGGCGAAGACACTCGGCCAGCAGCTGACGTGGCGGCCGCGAGCGCAAGCAAGACATTTTTCCTGGTTGCGCTCGCAAGCGTGATCTTGTTGGCTGGAGGAGGTCTGCTGTGGAGATTTTTGGCTAGAACAAACCGCAATTCAGCCGTGGTACGAGGGCCTGAGAAGACAACGCTCCGACTCGAAAGGCTCACCGCTACGGGCCAAAGTCGAATGGTTGCGATCTCGCCCGATGGAAAGTACCTGGCCTACTCGCGTGGCATCGAGCGAAAATCGGGCATATGGTTGAGGCAATTTGCGACCAACAACAATGTGGAGATCGTTCCGGCGGATGCCTTAATTTTCGGGCTGGCATTTTCCAATAGCGGTGAGTATCTCTATTTCGTCAAAGGAGAACAAAACGCCACTAGCCTTTATCGTGTTTCCTTCTTCGGCGGTGTCCCCACAAAGATTATCGATCACCTTGAAGGTAAGTTCTCACTCTCCGCAGACGACCGGCAAGTTGCATTGCTGCGACAAACTGTAAGCAGCAACGGCGAGCAACAATGCTCTCTAATCACTGTTAACGCAGATGGCAGCGGTGAACGGACGCTGTTAGTGGGAACTTATCCGAACAGCCTCGAGGCGCCGCTCTGGTCTCCGGACGGTAAGTCGATCCTTTGCGCCTACGGATCGTCTGAAGGGGGCGGCCAGGACGTACACCTGGTCGAAGTGAGGGTCGCTGATGGAGCAATGAAGGATCTGTCTCCGGAAAAATTCTTTCGCATTGCCAAGATGGCCTGGTTACCTGGGTATAACGCCCTGGTAATGTCTGCGCGCAAAAACCTGGGCGACAATAATCAACTGTGGCGAGTCTCCTACCCCGGTATGCAGATTAGCCAGATTAGTGAAGAACTATCTCCTTTTCTAGATCTCAGCATCGCTGCGAATGTGGACAGGGCCGTGGCCTCGGAGGCAACTCGCTTGTCTGATATTTGGGTTGGTCCTAGTCGAGAGCCGCAAAACCTCAAAAAGATTACGCAGGCTATTGATAACTTTTGCTGGACCCCTGATGGGCGACTGGTCTACGCGTCAACCACCAGCGGTAATCGCGATCTTTGGATCATGAACCTCGATGGCACTGATCAAAAGCAATTGACTGTTGATCCAGCCGTTGATGCCGCTCCTGCAGTCACTCCTGACAGTCGCTACATCGTCTTTACCTCGAACCGCACCGGGGCCTTCCAAGTTTGGCGAATGAACCTCGATGGCTCGAATCAAGTACAACTAACCAACGGCGTCTCCACAGACCATCCCACCGTTTCCGCCGATGGAAGGTGGGTCTTTTACAACACCACTGCCGATTGGTATCTCTGGAAAATTTCGGTTGATGGCGGGCAACCGCTGCAGCTTACAAACTATGTTGCTTACTGGCCCTCAGCGTCGCCGGACGGAAAGTTGATTGCCTGTTCGGGGCGAACGGGACCTGAACGAGAGATTCTGATCCTGCCGATTGCGGGAGGTGAACCGCTGAAGCGATTTGAATTTCGCGGCACCGGCTCGCCAGGTGCTCGGATCAAATGGACGCCAGACGGCAAATCGGTTACTTACCCGACAGTATTGGATGGACCAACCCTGATCCTGAGACAACCTCTGAATGGTGCGCCGGCGGAAGAGATTCTCCGCTTCGAGCACGATGAGTTGTTTGATTTTGGTTATTCCAGTAACGGTCAATACCTGGCTGCGACTTTAGGCGGTTGGCAGCACGATGTGGTCCTCATCAACGACCTAAACCAGTAACGAGTTAATGATAATGATAAGCTTATGGTCCAGTAGCTAGTTTCCCCGGGGGCTTTGTTAAAAGCAATTGAAGGAGGCGAGTATGCCGACACGCAAGACAGCCCAAATTGAGAAACCCACGTTTATTTTCAAAGGGACAGTCAAGAAACTTAAAAGTGCCACCATGAAGGAGGTCCCGGTAGACAAAAACACCGCCATCGTCACAGTGGACCAGGTCATCGAGGCTCCCGCGGATCTAGCGAATTATGACGGTCAGGACCTGACAGTGCAGCTTAGTGGCTCGCACAAAGTCGGAGAGACGCTAATTCTCAATACGGTGAGTTGGCTCTACGGTGAAAGCATTGCCGTACGGTCCCTAAGCGAAGAGCCAATTAAGGCCAGCCATAGTGCCGTGCTGGCTGCGGGTGTTGATCCGGCTGCGCGCCGGCGCCAACGCGAGCAGCGTGAGCACTTCGACGAGGCGGATCTGGTAGTGTCCGGAAAGGTGATATCAGTGAGGTTACCTGGCGATGAACAGTCTTTAGTCAAAGGTGCAGTGGCAGCCAGCGGCGCCAGGCACAAACCGGTGAGCGAGCATGATCCCAAGTGGCGCGAGGCGGTGGTCGAAGTGGACGACGTGCACAAAGGTGATCACAAGAAGAAGCAAGTTGTCATTCGCTTTCCCGCCAGTAACGACGTCATGTGGTACAACGCCCCCAAGTTTCATCCAGGACAGCAAGGTCATTTCATGCTTACCAGAACGAAGCCTGACAAGCCCACCAAGACCAAAAAGGTGGGACAGAAGGCAGCCGCCGAGGTTGCAGGAGCGACGCCCACTGACACCTACGTCGCACTCGACCCGCTGGATTTTCAACCCTACAGCGAACCGGGTGGCATCAAGACAATCATCGACGCGAAATCTAGTTAAGCGAAGTCAGTCCAGTCCGCGATCGCATCACCAGCCGAAGGAGTACGCTGAAGATGTCTGCCAAAAAAGCCGGCCCCAAGAAGAGCACGAAAACTAAGAAGCAGAAAGGCTCGAGCAAAGCTTCTGGGCCAAAGGTGCTACTAGTTAACATGATCCCCAAATCGTTGAGTCGGGAGACTAATCAGGACAGCGAACCGACGATTGCCGTCAATCCGGCTAACCCGCTGCAGATAGCGGCGTCAGCTTTTACGCCTGATCCCCAGAAAGGTCCGATGGCCCCGATCTATATTTCCAATGATGGCGGGAACACCTGGACACTGAACTCCATCGTGCCGGGAAATGATCGGCTCACCGGTACCGGCGACATCACTTTGATGTTCAGCCGCCGGAGCAATGTGCTTTACGCCGGCATCCTCCGTGGTGATTCTAACGAGATGCGCATGAATATTTTGCGGACGAAGAATTTTGCCGGCGGGTCACCGATGGAAGTACTGGTCAATCGGAAAAATGTCGATCAACCATATGTGCAAGTCACGACTGAAGCAGGTAACAATGGCAAGGATCGCGTGTACGTGGGAAACAATGACCTGGCTGTTGCGAGTGGCTCGACCGCGACTATCGATCAATCACTGAACGCCGCTAGCGCAAGTCCAAGTTTCAAGAAGATTCGTATTGAATCCCGGCAGACGCCCGGCCAGGATGGGCCACCCGTGCGCCCCTCGATCCACGCCGACGGTACCGCCTACGCCATCTATCATTCGTGGCGATCGTTCAATGATCAGAGCGGTGAAGGTACGGCTGACATCGTGGTATTGCGTGATGACCACGGTGGTACGGGAACGAAACCTTTTACGGATCTGATCGATCCGTCTGACAACAAGGTAGGAGTTCGGGCCGCTCAGAATACCAGGTTCAATTTCAATGGTTTCCTGGGTCTGCAACGCACCGGAGGCGACGTGGCGTTGGCGGTGGATGCAACCAATAGTGACGTGGTGTACGTCGCCTACAACGATGACCACGGTGCCGATTACATGCTGCACTTGCTCCGTTCCACTGATCGAGGGAAGACGTGGTCGGCGGAATTGCGCACGATCCGAAACGCCCTGAACCCCGCACTCGCAATCAACAATGCTGCCAAGGTGGCTTTTTTGTATCAGCAACTCACCGGTACGGGTGCGGCGCAACGTTGGGTTACGAAATTGGAGCTAAGCGCGAACGGCACGACTTGGATGACGTTGACACTCGCCCGGACACCAGCAGACACGCCGCCCGCGAAATTTGATCCGTACCTGGGCGACTACGCTCATTTGCTGTCTGTTGGTAAGGATTTTTATGGCATTTTCTCGGCAAACAATACGCCGAAGAAAGAAAACTTTCCCTCCGGAGTTATTTATCAACGCAATGCGAACTGGACCACAAACACACTGTTGGATGTTGACAATGCAACGCCGGTGCACGTTTCCATTGATCCATTCTTCCTCAAGGTTACTCCGTAAGAATGTTGCACTCGATATTTCCGCGATAATACTTGCCGCAAATACCACCAACGGCAGTTGGTGGATAGTTCAGGTCCTTTCTACAGAAGTGGGCCTAAGATATTTCTGCGCCGACCGCGATAGGGCTACATCCTGAATGCTTGAACTTCGCAGTCGGCGCAGTAGTTATTTATCTCTTTGTTCTGTAGAAAGGACGTGAACAATCCACCAACTGCCGTTGGTGG
>DATFRK010000447.1:0-5629 GCA_035263325.1 Pyrinomonadaceae bacterium
ACCCGGTTGAGGCAGCCATCGATCCACTCTTCGAAGTAGCCGCTGACGATCTGGCTGCTCCCCTTTTTGATCTGGCGTTTGAGCGTTGGTTCGAGGAACAACTGGCGTGGCCCAGTGAAGCGGTAAGAAGAATTCTTAGAAGGCCACAGCGCAAGGGATTTGCCGGCAAGCGCACCGCCACCCTGGCTCGCCGGCCACGCGAGAGTGGTCCAAAGCCAATTTTAAGAGCTGCTGCTTGGAGCCTCGCGCGTGAACGCGACTTCACCTCGCCATGGCGACCAGGACCAGACTTTGACCGCAACGCCAGGATCGACGAGTTGCTGTTGGAAATGAAGGCGCTCGGCAATTGGGCAGATCAAGGTGATCCGTCACAGTACTTCACCCGATCATTGTTTTTCCTCAGGCAATTCGTGGCTGACGTTACCCGAGTTGAGTCACTCGGTCAGCCTCGCGATTACGATGGCATCGAGGCCCGTCTCTTTGGTTTTCTGGCGGCCTGGAAGACAAAAAACTACAAGGCGTACTACGCCCGCGACAACTTCCCCAAGGATGATCTATTGCGGCGGAGGGATGAACTAAAGGTCAGCGTCGACCAGTTCGTTGACCAGGCGGGCGCAGATCTTGCCCCTCGTTTGCGTGAGGCATTGTGGCCAGTAGTGGAGGAATTTGAACAACTGAAAGAACGAGCTGGCTATGTTGACTTTCTTGATCTGCTGCTGCGCTCGCGCAACTTGATCAGAGACAATCAAGACGTTCGTAACGAGCTCCAGGCTCGCTTCACTCACATCTTCGTCGACGAGTTCCAGGATACTGATCCGCTCCAAGCTGAAATCCTTATCCTGCTGGCTGCCGCTGATCCGGACGAGCGCCACTGGCGCCAGGTCGGGCCAATACCCGGCAAACTTTTTATCGTGGGGGATCCGAAGCAATCCATCTATCGCTTCCGCCGGGCTGACGTTGCCCTTTACCAGGCGATCAAGCGGCAAATAGTCGCCACTGGCGGAGCGTTGGTCGAACTAAACGTGAGTTTTCGCTCGGTGCCGGAGATTCAAAAGGCTGTGAACTCGGCTTTCGCTCCAGTTATGACGGACGAGTCGTTAACCCAGGCGCGTTACGTTCCCTTGTTGCCGCACCAGACCGATGTTGAAGGTCAACCGGCTATCGTAGCGTTGCCCGTTTCGAAGCCCTACGGAGATTACGGTACTGTCGTTGACTGGAAGATCGACGAGTCGCAACCAGAGGATGTCGCGGGTTTTATTGATTGGCTGGTGAACGAGAGTGGTTGGACCGTTACTGAACGAGAACGGCCGCACGAACGAGTGCCAGTGAAGCCTCGTCATGTTTGCCTGCTATTCCGCAGACTCCGTCATTACGCCACAGATGTAACCCGATCTTATGTGCAGGCGCTGGAAACTCATCGCGTCCCTCATCTGCTGGTCGGTGGTAGTTCGTTTCATTCGCGCGAAGAGATAGAGGCGATTCGCAATGCCCTTACTGCAGTTGAATGGCCGGACGACGAGCTCGCAGTCTATGCCACCTTGCGCGGTCCGCTTTTCGCGTTTACCGATGCACAACTCCTAACCTATCGCAATAAATGTTCTGGCTTGCATCCATTCAAACAGCCGCCGGACGACTTACCGGCACCACTCAATGAAGTGGTGGAGGCACTCACGATCCTGCGCGACCTCCATCGACGACGCAATCGACGACCAATTTCGGAAACCATCGGCGCGCTACTGGCATTGACTCGCGCTCACGCTGGATTTGCTAACTGGTCCACCGGCGAGCAAGCGCTGGCCAATTTGATGCGTTTAATTGATATGGCCCGCAAAGCAGAACGCAACGGCTTGATCTCTTTCCGATCATTTGTCGACTGGCTTGATGAAGAGGCTGAGACGGGCGACGCCGGTGATGCTCCAATCATGGAAGAAGGCGTTGATGGTGTTCGCATCATGACCGTGCACAAGGCCAAGGGGTTGGAGTTTCCGGTTGTGATCCTGGTCGATATAACCGCCAAGGACACTCGCGAACCTTCTCGCTGGATCGATCAGGCGTCAGGATTGCACGCGATGAAGCTCGCCGGTTGTACTCCGATTGAAGTGCAAGAACACGAAGATGAAGAGAACCAAATTGAACAAGAAGAGGCAGCAAGGATCTTGTACGTAGCTGCGACCCGAGCCCGCGATCTACTCGTAGTCTGCGGCATCGGTGATGGCCCCTACAACGGCTGGCTCAAAATACTGAATCCGGTTCTCTATCCGGCGGACGGGACAAGTTTTAACCCGCAATCAAGGCATCCGGCCGGCTGTCCGCAACTGGGTACGGATAGTGTGCTCGAGCGTCCCAGCAACGCGCCGCGCAAACTCGGTTCTGTCACACCAGGCTTGCATCGCCCGGCGTCGGGCGAGCACCAGGTGGTGTGGTGGGATCCACTCGTACTCCCAGTCGGCATCGATGTCCGCACTAGTTCCCGATTGACCGAGTTCCTAAAGGAAGACCAGTTGAAGTTGCACTCAAGTGAAGGAATTCGCGCTCATGAACAGTGGCAAACAGAACGAAAGACGGTTCGCGAGTCTGCGACTAAGCCAGAGTGGACCGTACTGACAGCCTCTTCCGACATCGGTGTTGCAGCATTTGTGGGAACAGACAGTGAAGCAAAACTGGTAGCTGACGTCTCGGTGGAAACCATTGAGATAGATTTTTCGAGACCGCATGGCAAACGCTTTGGCACATTGGTCCATAACGTTCTCGCCCTGGTAGAGCTGGATGCCAAGCTGGACGCGATCAACGAAGTCACTCGCGTGCAAGGACGAATCCTGGGTGCCTCAACAGAGGAAATTGAAGCTGCCACGGCGACCGTAGCGCAAACGCTCCAACACCCATTGGTGCAACGAGGAGCCAGTGCGATGGTTGCCGGCTCATGTCGTCGAGAAGTTCCGGTGTCACTTAAACTCGATAATGGCACGATGGTTGAAGGAATAGTCGACCTGGCCTTCCAGGACCAACTCGCAGGTGGTGATTGGGTTATCGTCGACTACAAGACTGACTTTGAGATGAAAGGCCGGCTTGAAGAGTATCGCAAACAAGTCTGGCTGTATGCGCAGGCAGTTTCTCACGCGACCGCTGGCAAGACACATCCAGTGTTGCTGCGCATCTGATTCTTGGTAGAGTCCTCAAAATGTATAGCATCTCAGCCTATGGAGACATGATTGCGGACCGCGTTCGCATGGATGCGTACACGGAGGCACTGCGGCAAAGTATTACGCCAGACTCCATCGTGCTCGACATAGGTAGTGGCACCGGAATTTTTGCTTTGCTGAGTTGCCACTTCGGCGCCAGGCGGGTTTATGCAATTGAGACTGACGATGCGATTGAGGTGGCCAAAGAGATCGCCAAAGCGAATTCATTTGAGGACCGCATCGAGTTTATCCAGGCAAGGTCGACCGAGGTCACGCTGCCTGAGCGCGCTAATCTAATGATCTCGGATCTGAGGGGCGTGCTCCCCTTTTATCAACACAACATTCCAGCGGTAATTGATGCCAGGACCAGGCTACTCGATCCCGCGGCCGTGATGATTCCGCTACGCGATGTGATATGGGCCGCAATCGTTGAAGCACCCGAACCTCGCCGGCGGTTGGACCAGTGGGATGACTTTCCGGGCTTAGATCAGCGGGCCGCAAAAAGACTGGTGGCCAACACCTGGTGGAGGGCCAGGGTTAGCCCGGACCAGCTGCTCTCGCTGCCTCAGTGTGTCACGACACTCGACTATCCAGCGGTTGATAACCCGGACCTTTCCACGGCGGTGCAGTTTACCGTAACGCGATCAGGCACTGGTCATGGTGTCTTGGTGTGGTTTGATACTGAGCTAGCCAAAGACATCGGTTTCTCAAATGGACCAGGCTTGCCTGAAATAAGTTACGGCAGTGCGTTCTTTCCCTGGACAGAGCCGGTGGATTTGAAACGCGACGATGTAATTAGCCTCAGTCTGAAGGCCGACTTGGTGAGCGAGGATTATGTGTGGCGCTGGCAGACCAGGATTGAGCGCGGCTCATTGCCCGCGACTGTGATCGCCAATTTTGCGCAGTCAACATTTCTCGGGACCCCTTTGTCGTCAACCCAGCTACACAAGCGTACTGCCACTTACCAGGCGGCCCGAAATGACGCCGGCGAGATCGACCTGCTTGTGCTGTCTTTGATGAACGGGACTAAGTCGACGGCGGAGATTGCCACGGAACTACTGACCAGGTTTCCTAACAAATTCACGAATTTCAAGAACGCCTTGAATCACGCTGCCGCTCTTGCCGCAAAGTATTCCTGAGAGAACCCGGAGCGGCAGCGACTGTGTCAAAACTCAGATACCACCGGCTTCAGCCGGGTGGTGTTTCAATTTCAACCTAGTCAACCGGGCTTTACCTCGTATTGCTGATACCACCCACTTCAGTGGGTGGAGCTTCAATTTCGAACTTTTGGTTGAAGACCAATGGCAGAAGTTGAAACTCCACCCGACTGAAGTCGGTGGTATCTCCCGCCAGTCGGGGAACGACCGTTTCTAGGTTGAAATTGAAACACCACCCGGCTGAAGCCGGTGGTATCTGAGTTTTGACACCAGTCGCTGCCGCTCCGGGTTCTCTACTTGCATTCACTCTTTCGTTGCAGCCATTCCGTTCCGTTGCGAGTTATTCGGACCATGTCGATTGGTCCAGCGACTGTTGGTTCGTCGTCGTCTATCTCCAACTGGACAAGGACGCGAACAAACTCAACCGGACTGTGGTAGAGGCGTCTATTTCGCTGGGCCCGGAAGCGCTCAATTGCGGCGGACTTACCAATCCACAAGGTAAACTCGCCATTCGGACTATCAACGCGAAGGATCGTGCCATCAATCTTGAAGGCCCGGGCATATAACACAGGAGACCCATTCTCCAGGCCGGCCAGGACGAACGAAAGCGGAAGCTCCTGGTTATCAATCAGCCGCCGCCGGTACATCTCGGGTCGTTCCTTTTGTTGCCACTCCAGTTCACGAAGTAACTGCGGCTTGATCACCGACTCAATCGCTCTAATCGTTTCTGAGATTGGGTAGCCTTTTGCAGCTTCGGTAGCGATGAGTGTGGCAGCGTTGAAGCCGGTAGGTGGATTCACTTCCAGGCCCGCAATAGCGAAGACAACGCCCCCCTGCTCATGAATCTTACACACGTTTCGCGTGACGATGCTTTTGCCGTTGTCGAAGGTTCCCAGGCTGTCGGCGCCGATGACTACCTCATCGAGAGTGCGGGAAGCGACGATGGAAGTAGCAAAAGTGACGGAGGTCAACGACAGGAGCGCAACTAGCGCTCCTGTGAGTCGCGCACAGGATGCGAAGGTTTTGTCGTGACGCAGAGAAGCCGACTGCATAACCAGATGTCTCGCCGGAAGATCGCTGCCCAGTATTCATCAAGTGGTCAGAAAATAGCTAGCATCTGCCCTACCTCTGAAGTCTCACCAACGGCAGAGACTCTGTCAAGAAATCGATAACACCGGCTGAAGCCGGTGGTATCTGGTTTTTTGATAAAGTCTCATTCGTACCGTAGCACTACAATCGGGTCAACTCTCATGGCGCGTTGCGCGGGGATAAGACAAGCAAGGAGCGCAACGA
>DATFRK010000448.1:0-8264 GCA_035263325.1 Pyrinomonadaceae bacterium
AGCATTTGCCGTCACTAGCTCACGATCGGCAACAATCGAAGGAATGGCCGCGGTCTTGGCCGGTTCGAAGAAAGTTGAGAGGCCGAGTTGCAGGACCGTGAGCACATACACAATCCACAGCTGGTCCGCGCGTCGTACTAACAAGAAGCCGAGCACGACTACCGCCCGCAACACATCGCTAACGATCATGATGGTGCGGCGCGGAAAGCGATCGGCAACCACGCCGGAAATTGGTCCACACAGGAAACTAGGAACAAAGCGCGCCACCAGCAGTAGACCCACGTCGCGTCCCGACCCGGTGAGATTTAGGATGATGGTGTAGAGCGCAATGGTATCGAACCAGTCACCCATCTGGCTGACGACCTGGCCCAACCAGAGCTGCCGGAAACTGCGATTGCCACGTAGTAGTTCGATGAACCCGACCGGAGCGGTGTCTGGTTCCAGACTTATCTTTTCTTGCGTCGCCAAAAGTGAATCCCCATGAATGCGGCTGACTTAAATGTCCACCGAGATTGCCGCCTCTGCGATGTCTTGTCAAACAGGAGCGACCTTTGGAGTGCGGCGACTCGTCGCCGCTTTGTGATCTGTCTTACGGGGCAAGCTCTCGATCCCAAAGCGGTGCCAAGTCCCCGCACTCCAAAGCCTAGTCCGCGCAATCCAAAGTTTAGTCACCCACTTTGACCGAACGCTTCACTCTGACCTGTCAGGCTGCGTACCCCTGGACCACGGGCCCGCCATTCTGACGTGTCGTTGTTAATTTTCTCCTCACTTCGTGAGGGTCACGTTCGGCACGAAAGTTGAACTTAGCAAAGCGCGGCTGAGAAGCTTCCGAGCTTTACGGACTCTCCGCACGGAGTTCGTGGCCGCAAAAAGTTCTCTTAAAGTCTTTAACGTCATTGGTATTGACGTTTACCAAGGTCTCACCCAGCACGTGGGCCCGCCCGACGGGCCCACCCCTTGCCCAACAGACAGCCGGAGATGAGCTGAGTTGCTCCCAGCGCTTCTCCGGCTAACAAATGCGGGTTTGAGATCGTCGCCCAACGTAACTAGGAAGAGCCCAGTTAGTAGGTACAATGGACCGCATCCCGAAGTCTCAGCAGACCCGTTGGTCAAAGGTCTGTGGTTCTCGGCGAGAAGCCCTAATCGATCTCTGGCAACGAAACCAGCTCTTGGTCTCCTGGGTTGTGCTCTTGGCGCCCTTGCTTGTGACGGTGGCTTACGGTCTTGTTTTTCGTCGCTCGTTGCCGTATCTCCTGCTTTCCCCCATCGCAATTTTTGCTGCCTACCTGATTCATCGCCGCGCAATCTCACGCTTGAGTGCCAAGACGGCGGAAGTAGAAATTCTTAGTCAACTGCACCTGGCGACTGCTGAAGCACTGGCAACCGCGATCGACGCCAAGGACCAGATTACCCATTGTCACGTGCGCCGCGTGCAGATCTACGCGGCCGGCATGGGAGAGGTCTTTGGTCTTTCGCAAACTGAGATTGACGCGCTCAAGGCTGGCGCGCTGTTGCATGACGTGGGCAAACTCGCTGTGCCGCCACACATTCTGAACAAGCCCGGTCGCCTGACGCCGGCTGAATTCGAGAAGATGAAGATTCACACGGTGGTCGGGGCGCAAATTCTTAGCCGCGTCGAGTTTCCCTATGAGGTGATTCCAATTGTGCGTCATCATCACGAACAATGGGATGGACGTGGCTACCCGGATGGATTGAAAGGGGAGCAGATACCGATCACTGCCCGCATCATTTCGGTGGTCGATTGCTTTGACTCGGTGCGCGAGGATCGTCCTTTCCGTCGCGGGATGACAGTTGATGAGGCGATAGCGTTACTGCTGCGCGGTTCGGGAGTGCATTTCGATCCAAAAGTGGTGGACCAGTTCATCAAGCACTTGCCGGGCTTCGAAGCTGAGATCGCTGAACTGGGATTGCAACACCAACCAAACCCGCGCTCGCCGGAAACACCCATTCGTCTCAGCGATGTCGATCTCACGCAAACTCGTGAACGTGGTGCATACATGGCGTACGACCAGATCAAGAAGGCCCATCGCGAGGTATATGCGCTCTATGAAATTGCGCGCACCTTCGGTACCTCCCTGAATGTCGAGCATACGCTCGAGATCCTGGTGGACAAAGTCGGTCACGTGGTGCCGTTTGATACCTGTGTGGTCTACGTCTACAACGAGTTGAAAGGCTATGCGAGTGTGCGTCACGTGGTCGGCAAGAACGCACAAACGCTGGCCGGCAGATGCATCGCACCCGGGGAAGGTGTGACGGGGTTCGCGTTAGCCAATCGCAGTCCTGTCAATCAACTTCATCCGAGTCTGGATTTTGTTGACCTGAAAGTTGACGCACTCAACCAGTATCGTTCAATGGCTTCCTTACCGTTGTTTAAGGAAGACATGTTACTGGGCGCACTTTCAGTTTATTCGTGTGAACTCGACCAATACACCGACGATCATTTGCGTTTGCTGGAAACAGTCACGCGACTAGCATCGGACGCGTTGGCGAACGCAATGCAGCATGCGGTGGCTGAGTCTAACGCCTTAACCGATCCGTTAACGGGTCTGCCAAATGCTCGCTACCTGATGCTCCGTTTCGAGGAGGAATGTTCCCGCGCGCGTCGCACGGACCGTTCGTTCCAGGTGGTCATGCTTGACCTGGATGAATTCAAGTATGTCAACGATACCTACGGTCACAAGGCAGGCGACAAGATGCTGCGGGAAGTGGCGCATATCATTCAACGTCAACTGCGCGAGTACGACTTCCTGGCGCGTTATGCCGGCGATGAGTTTGTCGCCCTGGTCCAGGAAATTCCGGGCGCCCAGGTGGAAGAGTTGTGCCTGCGCATCGAGAGCGCGGTCTCGAAATTCTCCCTTGGTGTTGGCTTGAATCGGCAGGCCAAGGTAGGCATTAGTGTTGGTACGGCAACTTTTGGCGTTGATGGTGAGACGCTCGATCAACTGTTGATTGCCGCCGACGACGAGATGTACCGCATGAAGTCGAGCCACCGCCAGGAGAGAAAAATGCTTACGGCAGGCGAATCGGTGCTCCACCCAGACCAAGAGAACATCATAACCGTCTCAGTGAGTTGATGAGCTTTGTGCGAATGGAAATGGACGTTGAGGGAGGCAGCTACAGGCGCAAACATCTCTGTCGCCCGCTCCGCGGGCTTCGCGAACTTGTCGAACGACAGTCGGAGTTTCTTGTTGGAAAACAAGAAGTCGTAGGTTCGCTACGCAGATTTTAAATTGCCGCTTAAACGGACGAAAGAAATCGGCGTAATCTGTGGATCATCCCCCAATCTTGACATCTCCCTCGCTCATCGCTTTCAATCGAATTGAGGCAGCTTCCACCTGCCTGACCCTTGAGAGAAACTCGCCTGGTCGCCGGCATTTCCCAGCGCCGGCTCCACTGAAAGCATGGCCTTCCCTTTGGAAAAACAGACCGCAACTCTGCTTATTGTTGACGATGACTCCGCCACTCGGGAAAGACTGCGCGAGATCTTCGAAACAGCAGATTATCGGGTAGTTACAGCCACGGAAGCCGCCTCCGCCCTGCGTGTGCTCAAAGGAGTTCGCTGCGACCTGATCGCCCTCGACCTGGAGATGCCCGGCGTCGATGGATTGGCCTTATGCAAATTGCTGCGCGCCCAACCCTCAACCAGCAAGTTACCCATCATCGTCCTTTCTGAAAGCGACAACGAGAGCCATAAGGTAAGGGCCTTCGCCTCGGGTGCCGACGACTACATCACCAAGCCCTCCAGCCCGGGCGAGTTGGTGTCGCGCGTCAACTTGCACATGCGCATGTCACAGCGCGAGTGGGCGCTGATCGATAGCAATCGTGAGCTGCGCTTTCTTTCAGACATCGGTCGCGGACTGCTGCGGGCGTTGGAGCCGGATCAACTCGTCAAACGAGTGGCCGGCGCCACCTATGATGCGATCGATGCTTCCCTGTGTGCAGCCTACGTCACTGTCGGGCGCGACCTGAATGTTTCTTGTGTTTTCGACCGTGAGGGGAGTGCCGACGATCCTTCGCTGCTTAATCGCGATGCCCTCCTCGAGTGGTTACGCTCGGTCGACTCTGCCGGCTCGACTTTTCTAACTGACCCAGCCACTTTTCTTATCCGCGATGATGGTCATGAGATGGAATACGTGGCTCCCTTCCGATTTGCTGGTCGCTCAAAAGGCGCCCTCATCGTTGCTTTTGATCGACGTGAAGATTGTAGTGAAACTGAAAGACGATTGATCGACGCAGCCGCTCAGCAGACATCGCTGGCGGCCCACATCTGTTCTTTGTACCAGGCGGCCCGCGACACTTCTTTTAGCCTGGCGAAAGAAGTCGAGCGCAGAACTGCAGAAAGCGAAGCGCAGAAAAGATTCATTGAAGCCATCATCGATAGCCTGCCACTGTCACTGTACGCAGTTGATGATCGCTATCGAATTGTTGCCTGGAACCGCAATCGCGAGCTCGGCGAACTCGGTATGCCGCGTGGTTCAGTGCTGGGCAAGAACATCTTCAACGTGCTCACGCGCCAGCCTCGCGAACTGTTGCAAGACGAGTTCTCGCGAGTGTTTGAGACTGGTGAAATAGAACGAATCGAGCAGGAAACAACAACCGGCAAAGGTACGCAACACTGGTTGATTAGTAAGATACCGATGTGGGCTGACAACAGTGGCAAAGTAACGCATGTGATCACTGTCGGTGAAGAGATCTCCGATCGCGTGGAGGCGAATCGAGCAGTGGCCCGTGCCGAAAAGCTCGCCGCGGTGGGCCGTCTCGCTGCCGGAGTGGTACATGAGATCAACAATCCCCTGGCTACCATCTCTGCCTGCGCCGAGGCGCTCGAGAATCGGCTCGCTGAGGGGGAGTTTGAGAACTCGCCGGCGCTCGAAGATTTTCGTGAGTACCTGGGGCTGATTCGCAGCGAAGCGTTCCGTTGCAAAACCATTACGAATGGCTTGCTCGACTTTAGCCGCACCCGAGCATCGAAGCATTCCACGCTCAATCTGGGTGACGTCATTTCCTCAGCCGCGCGTTTGTTGTCGCATCAAAAACGGCGCACCGGAGTCGAGTTTCACATTGATGTGCCGGTCGATCTGTTTCCAGTTTCCGGAGATGCCGGTCAGTTGCAGCAGGCGATCATCGCATTGGCCACCAACTCGCTCGACGCCATGCCCGAGCGTGGCTTAATGACCATTGCTGCTTACAACCACGAGGGCTCGGTAGTGGTTGAGGTAACTGACACTGGACTCGGCATTCCCGCGGAAAATCTGCCCAAAATCTTCGAGCCGTTCTTCACCACGAAGGAAGTTGGCGAGGGCACCGGCCTCGGCCTCGCGGTGTGTTATGGTATCTTAACTGAGCACGGCGGTACTCTGGACGTGCAGTCAACTGTGGGTTTAGGAACCACGTTCACCATCACTCTTCCCGCAGCTAATCAAAACGGAGAACCGACTTGAGCGACCAACAGCAGGCGCGAATTCTGATTGCAGAGGACGAGACGAATTTGCGTCTCGTGCTGCAAAAGGAGCTCGAGCGCCTCGGGTACAGAGTTCAGGCCGCGCCTGACGGTGAAGCAGCTCTCCGCAAGCTGGAAGAGAGCAATGTTGACGTTCTCCTCTGCGATATCAACATGCCGCGCATGGACGGCATGGAGCTGCTGCGACGAGTTTACGAAAGGCCAAACCCGCCCGAGGTCATCATGCTGACCGGCCAGGCGACGGTGGAAACAGCTGTCGAGGCCATGAAGTTGGGCGCCTACGACTACCTCACCAAACCTTATCGAATTACAGAACTCGATGTTCGGGTCAAGCAGGCTGCCGATAAGCGGCGGCTGCGAGTGGACAATGTCCGCTTGCGAGAGCAACTCGCCCGCCAATCAGCGTTGCCAGAGATCGTTTCAGTTTCTGAGCTCATGAAAGAAGCGATCAGGCTGATTGAACGGGTGGCGCCGTCCGAAGCTTCAGTGCTGATCACCGGCGAGTCTGGCACTGGTAAAGAATTGGTGGCCCATGCCATCCACCGCTTGTCGGGCCGCGCTGACGCATCGTTTGTTGATCTGAACTGTGCTGCGTTTCAAGAGTCGTTACTGGAGTCGGAACTGTTTGGCTATGAGGCGGGCGCATTCTCGGGTGCGAAGGGACGCAAACTCGGCCTGATCGAACTGGCTGATGGCGGCACACTCTTCCTCGATGAAGTAACTGAACTCCCGGCCCAACTGCAAGCGAAGCTGTTGCGAGCGATCGAGACGCGCACGTTTTTCCGAGTTGGTGGAGTGCGCAAAGTAGAAGTCAACGTCCGCATCGTCGCGGCGACAAATCGAAACCTGGAGACGGTGGTTAACGACGGAGTGTTTCGTTCGGACCTGCTCTACCGCATCAATGGTTTTCAAATCAGCCTGGCGCCGCTACGAGAACGACCTGAAGATATCGAACCTTTAGCCCGGTTCTTGATGAAACAGGTGGGAGGCACCAATCCACCAGAGCTATCTGACGAAGCCCTGGCTGCGCTGCGAGCGTACAACTGGCCCGGTAATGTGAGGCAACTGAAGAACTGCCTGGAGCGCGCGGTAATTCTTTCCAACAACGGCCGCATTACTCTCTCGGAACTACCGCCCGAAGTGGCGCGGCCCCAGGTTTCCCTGCCAATGGCGGTGAGTGTGCCGCAAGCTACCGTGCCTACCGACGGAGTGTCGGTGGCGGCGCCGGTCGGGAGTGGGTCTTTGCGTGAAGTAGAGCGACAGCAAATCCTGGCAGCGCTGGAGCAGACTGGCTGGCACCGGGGCAAGACCGCCGAGATACTGGGAATCTCTCCCTCCACCCTTTATCGCCGCCTTCGTGATTACGATCTGGAACGGCGAAGATAAGAAAAGAGGAATAAAATAATAGGACCTATTCGACCTATAGGACCTATGACTGACAACTCACCACTGAGTAGCTCGTACCTATAAAAATGCGTGGGCCAGAGTTCAATCTGGACCACGCATTTTTCACGGCAGGCGGGGGGACAGCTGCCTATATTTTGCGACGTCGTCGGAGGCGGGCACCGAGTCCGACTAATCCGGCACCGAGCAGAAACATGCTGGTGGGCTCAGGAACGATCAAAAGGTTTTCCTGTGGTCCACCGCTGCTCTGATCTTTAGGGGTCAGGATGCGGAACTTGCTGAAATCGTAGTTGGCGAAGAACGCAGCATCCTTGGCCATCGCCAGCGCTAACCAGTTATTTGATCCCAGCGAGTCAGGGGTTAAGGTCGGGTTAAAGACGTTCCAGATAGCGCCCTGAATGTTGGCCCTATCACTGAAGTTGGCAAACAGCTGATCGTATAGCCAGGCGGCCCGCTGGTATTTCAGAAGCGAGGCGGCCTGAGCGGCGAGCGTAGTCTGATCAAAGTACATCGACTTCGCCACACCACCTACGTCTAACGTGTTGACGGTGACATCCCAAGTCTGGCCGACCGTCACATGTCGATCAAAACTCATGCAAATCATCAGAACGGGGCTGCCATTTAACGTAGCGCTGTAGGGGCCTGCAGAGTAGCCCTGGAATGAGGCCGAGCCACCACCGGTTAGGGTCACTGAATCAGCCCTAGCCGTCAAAGCGGGGGTTAAGACAAGTACCACCAATGCGGTGAGGAAAATAAGTCTTCGCTTAATCATCTCCATGTAAAATCCTCCAGAGTTCGTTCCCGAAGCGTTTTTTGGCACTGCTGAGGTTCAAAAAAGCTGAAATGCAACTGCGTAAAACTTGAAACGCGACAGGTGAGGGCAATTCGCACCGACCGCCTTTGGTCCATTACATGGCAAATCAGAGGCCGCGCTTTAAGGATTGTGAAGAACGCTACATTTGTAGGAAAAATACTGACTCAGCGAGGATCAAAACGTCGGAATACCTGGTGGGAGTCTGAATCTCAGACTTGATTCTAGACTGTGGACAAGTAGTTGGTCCCTTTTGTGAACACCTGCTGTCTTCACTCGGTAACTCTGAGATTTCACTACGACTTACTCAGCTTGAGCAATTTCCGATCGATCTTGCCGCGGTCGTTTTTCGGTAGTGATTCAATGAAATCGACCCAACGGGGATACTTATAAAGCGCCAATCTGGTTTTCACAAATTCTTTAATACTCTCAGCCAATCGATCGTCCGCCTCATAGCCGGCACGAACGACAACATAAGCCCTGGGCTTGATTAAACCATCGCCAGAATCATGACCGACTACTGCACACTCACTCACCGCTTCATGTTGTAAGAGACAGTTTTCGATT